>NZ_JZRD01000010.1:0-29517 GCF_000963995.1 Pantoea sp. SM3 | reverse complement strand
GTCTTAACTGATCGGCATTACGCATTAGCGGGGATTTTTTTAGTTGAGGAGGAGGGCGAATTACAATCCGCGCTGTGCCATGAGACGTGCTAAATCCACCAGACGGTTCGAGAAGCCCCACTCGTTATCGTACCAGGCAAGAATTTTCACCAGGTTGCCGCCAATCACCAGCGTGGAAAGGCCGTCGATGATGGATGAACGGGGATCGCCCTGATAATCACTGGAAACCAGTGGTTCATCGCTGTAACCGAGAATCCCTTTCAGCGGGCCTTCTGCTGCAGCGGCTTTAAAGGCATCATTGACTTCCTCGGCGGTGACATCACGTTTAAGCGTCACGGTTAAGTCGACAATCGACACCACCGGCACCGGTACGCGCAGTGAATAGCCCGTCAAACGCCCATCCAACTCGGGGATAACACGCCCCAACGCTTTAGCCGCACCGCTGGAGTAAGGCACGATTGACAGCGCCGCCGCGCGCGCGCCGCGGAGATCTTTCTCCGGCTGATCGTGCAGCACCTGGCTATTGGTATAAGCATGAGTGGTGTTCATCAGACCATGCTCAATACCGAAGGCCTGATGGAGAACCTGTGCAGCCGGGGCTAAGCCGTTGGTGGTGCAGCTGCCGTTGCTCACGACGAAATGCTGTTGAGGGTCGTAGCGCTGATCGTTCACGCCCAACACTATCGTCAAATCATCGTTTTTACCCGGCGCGGAGATAATGACGCGTTTCGCGCCACCGCGGGTGATATGCACCGCTGCTTTGTCACGTTCAGTGAAGAATCCGGTGGCTTCGATAACAATATCGACACCCACATCGCTCCAGCGAATATTGGCTGGATCTCGTTCGCTGAACACGCGTACTGGCTTACCATCAATGCGCAGTTCACCTTCACCTGCTTCCACTTCTGCAGGCAGTCGGCCCAGCAGAGAGTCGTGTTTCAGCAGATGCGCCAGGGTTTTACTGTCGGTGAGATCGTTAATCGCCACAATCTCAATATCATCACTGCCCAGTGCGGCGCGGAATACGTTACGTCCGATACGGCCAAAACCGTTAATGCCTACCTTGATCATCATTGACTCCTTATCCGAAGTGGTTGCAGTCAATGTAGGACGATGTGTGATTGGCGTAAACGACAAAAAAGGATCACTTTACGCCATTTTACGGCAGTGAAAGCGTTGGCGATATTCACCGGGCGTGAGATGCAGCTGGCGCTCAAAACTGCGGCGCAAATTGATGCTGCTGCCAAATCCGGTGTCGAGGGCGATGCGTTCCAGCGTCGCGCGGCTCTGCTCCAACAGTTCGCGTGCGGCAGCCAGTCGCGCCTCTGCGACATAGCGCGCCGGTGACGCACCGGTTTCACGGGTGAATACGCGGGTGAAATTGCGTGGGCTCATCGCGACACGTTCGGCCAGCTTCTCAACCGACAGATCTTCCGCCAGGTTGGCGCGTATCCAGCTTTGCAGATCGTGGATCGGGCCGGTGCTGGTTTGTTGTAGCTGGTAGCGGCTGAACTGCATCTGTCCGCCGGGGCGGCGCAAATACATCACCATATCCTGAGCGATATCGCGTGCCACGCTGAAACCGAAATCCTCCTCAACCAGCGCCAGCGTGAGATCAAAGCCGGAACTCACGCCACCGGACGTCCAGATTGGGCCATCCTGGATGTAGAGCGGGCCTCCTTCCACCTGGACGCGGGGAAAGCGGGTTTGCAGCGTTTCTAGCAGACGCCAGTGTGACGTGGCACGGCGTCCATCCAGCAAACCCGCTTCAGCGAGCAGCATCGCGCCACCACAAATTGACACTACACGCCGGGCCTGCGGAGCCGCCAGCCTGATGAAATCCACCACCATGTTGCCCTCTTCGACGCTGTCACCGCGTCCGGTAATCATGATGGTGTCCCAGGCGGCACGGGGATCTACTTCGGCCAGCTTCAGGTCAGCCAGCAGGTTGAGGCCCGACTGACCGTGAATCACCTGATGTGACTGCGTGGTGGCGATACTGACGCGATAACGTGGCTGATCAACGCCAACGGGCAGGTGCAGGTTGGCGTGCATCAGGATGTCGGCAATACCGGCGGCTTCAAACAGCATGCCGCCATCGGGGACGATAACGAGAAAGTGCTTCATGGCGCAAAATGCTCATCGTGGCAAAATAAGCCAGATTATCGCACGGTAGCGTTATTTTTGCTGGTAATACGGTCCCTGGGTGATCGAATTGCGCAGCACCAGTCGGCCCGGCATCAGTGGCTGCGCCGTCACGCTTTCACCATCCAGCATTTTAGACAGTTGCGTTAACGCGCTCGACACCATCTCAGCAACCGGAACATGCACCGTGGTTAACGCCGGCAGGAGATAGGGCGCAACCGGGATATCATCAAAGCCCAGCAAGGAGACGTCCTGCGGGATGCGCAGACCCGCGTTGTGCAAGGCGCAGGCGGCGCCAATCGCCATATCATCATTGCTGGCGACAATCGCGGAAAATCTCACTTTACGACGTAACAGTGCTTCCACCGCCAGTTGCCCACTGGCGCTGGTCCAGCAGCCGTCCAGCATCAGGTTTTCGTCGTATTCAATGCCATTTTCTATCAACGATGAAAGATAGCCTTTCAAGCGACTTAATCCGGTGTGAGAGCTGCCCATCCCTTTGATAAAAGCGATCTCGCGGTGGCCCTGAGCAATTAAATGATTCACAGCGTTAAGGGTGTCATTTTCGTGGTCAGCACACACCGAATATTGCGGATGCTGCTTCAAACGGCGGTTTAACACGATTAACGGCTTACTCATACCAGGAATAAGTGCATCAATATCTTCCACGCTTAAATAGCGCGGATAGATGATCACGGCATCGCAATAGCTATCGATCAAAAAGTTTATGGCTTCACGCTCTTGCTGCGCATTGTGTTTACCATCGCCCAGCACCAGTTGTGAACCGAGTTTTTCCGTCAGGGTCGCGGCCTGGAATAACAGCTCGGTGAAAAAAGGACCATTGTAAAGCGTGTTGGGCACCATCAGACCAATACTGTGCGAACGGTTGGTCGCAAGACTTCGTGCCAGCAGATTAGGACGGTAATCCATCTCATCTATGGCCAGCATCACCCGATCCCGCACCGTTTTAGACACATAAGCATGGCCAGCCAGCACCCGTGACACCGTGGCTTTTGACACCCCTGCGCGTTTTGCGACATCAAGCATTGTCGTCATTTATCTTCCTTCTCAGCGTTCTCGCGCATTGTAGCGCAAAAGCTCAATCTGAAAACCGCAGAGTGAGGTTCTTCTAACCGATAACGTTTTTTCTCATTATCATCCGATTTCATCACCTATTTAAAAGGCTAACATAAAAATAATATGAAACCGGTCTCATATTAATCATATTTTCACTCATTAAATAAGGTTTAACGGTTTGAGTTATGGATCACAAAAAGAACAAATTGAATCTGTAACCGGTTGCAGAAACGGTTCTCGGCGCGTAATTATTTAAAAAAACGGAGGGTATCATGGTGAAAATTCTATTGTGTTGTTCCGCAGGTATGTCAACCAGCATGGTGGTACAAAGAATGCAGAAAGCCGCTACGCAGCTGGGTTTAGAAGCCAAAATTGATGCCGTTGGCATGGAAGAGTTCAATGAAAAAATCGCGGAGTATGACTGTTGTCTGTTAGGCCCGCAGATCAAATATAAGCTGGCAGATTTCGAACGCCAGGCGCAGGAATATCACAAACCGGTCACCGTCATTAACACCATGGATTACGGGATGTTAAATGGCGAAAAAATCCTGAAGTCGGCGCTCGCCCTGATTGATGCCAATAAGGGGGCATGATGAGTACACTGGCTGACTCTTTATTTGGCGTGATTGAGAACCGCATCAGTCCGATTGCAGCACGACTCTCCTCGCAACGGCATGTGGTGGCCATCAAGGACGGATTTATTGCCTCGATGCCGTTCCTGATTGTCGGTTCATTTATGCTGCTGTTCTCACATCCTCCTTTCAGTCAGGACAGCCAGTGGGGCTTTGCCCAGTGGTGGCTGGGCATGGTGAAGCAGTACAACGACCAGCTGATGATGCCCTACAACATGACGATGGGCATCATGGCGGTGTTTATCACTGGCGCAATTGCCTACAACCTGGCGCAAAGCTACAAACTCAATGGCCTGATGGCGGCGCTGCTGTCGCTGATGACCTTTTTGGTGGTGGCTGCACCGGAAAAGGATGGTGCGTTATCCGTGGCATCGCTGGGCGGGGAAGGGATATTCACCGCCATCCTGATCAGTCTGTACTGCACGGAAGTGATGCACTGGCTGGTGAAATACAACATTGGCTTCAAACTGCCAGAACAGGTGCCACCGAAGATTCGTCAGTCGTTTGACCTGCTGATCCCCATTATGGTGATTTTCCTGACGCTTTATCCGCTGAACCTGTTTATGGAGAGCCACTTTGGCTTACTCATTCCTCAGGCCATTATGTCGGTGTTTGCGCCAATCATCTCCGCAGCCGATTCACTGCCCGCCGTGCTTATCGCCGTCTTGCTCTGTCATCTGCTGTGGTTTGCCGGTATTCACGGTGCGGCGATTGTCGGTGGGATTTTACAGGCATTCTGGCTGAGTAATCTGGGGCTGAACCAGGAAGCGCTAAATGCCGGCCAGGATATTCCTAAGATCTTTATCGAGCCGTTCTGGCAATTCTTCATCACCGTGGGCGGTTCGGGCGCCACCATGGGCCTGGTGATTCTCTATCTGCGCAGCCGCTCCGCGCATCTGCGCGCCATCGGCCGCCTCGGCTTTGTACCCGGTATGTTTAACATCAATGAGCCGATTATTTTCGGTTCGCCGGTGGTGATGAATCCGCTGCTGTTTATTCCCTTTATCACCACGCCGTTGATCAACGCGGTTATCGCCTGGACCGCTACTCGCACCAACCTGATCAACCACGTCATTTCGCTGGCACCCTGGACCACACCGGGACCGATTGGTGCGGCATGGTCAACCGGCTGGGACTGGCGCGCGGTAGTGCTGGTGGCCTTCCTGATTTGTTTATCCACGCTGATTTATTACCCGTTCTTCAAAATGTATGAACGCCAACTGCTTGCGCAGGAAGAAGAGATGGCGCAGGAACAACTGGCAGAGGAGATGAAGTAATGCAAGAGATGCAGGAAATGGAAAGCACGGTGATGGAGCTGATTATTCATGCCGGAGAAGCCCGTTCATCATCGATGCAGGCACTGCAAGCGGCCCGAAAACACAACTGGCAGGAAGCCGATGCGCTGCTGGCCAGTGCCCGAGATGCCGCGCGCGAAGCCCATAAAATTCAAACCGCCTTAATCGGTGCCGATGAAGGCTGCGGCAAGATTCCCGTCAATCTGATTATGGTGCATGCGCAGGATCATCTGATGAACGCCATGCTGTGCCGTGATTTAGTTGAAGAGCTGATTTATCTGCATCGTCAGGTGCAGGCGTTGTCGAAAACCCACGTGCAGTAAGACGCTGTTAATCACATAAAAGGATGGATTATGTCTCAGTTACCGGCTGATTTTTTATGGGGCGGCGCCGTTGCCGCGCATCAGGTTGAAGGTGGATGGAACGAAGGAGGTAAAGGACCGAGCATCGTCGATGTGTTGACGGGCGGAGCGCATGGGGTTGAACGTGAAATTACCGATGGGATTGTCGAGGGGAAACACTACCCCAATCATCAGGCCACCGATTTTTATCATCACTACAAAGATGATATCGCGCTGTTTGCCGAAATGGGTTTTAAGTGTTTTCGTACCTCGATTGCCTGGACACGCATCTTCCCGAAAGGCGATGAGCAACAACCTAACGAAGCGGGCCTGCAGTTTTACGACGACATGTTTGATGAGTTGCTCAAATATGGTATCGAACCGGTGATTACGCTGTCGCACTTCGAGATGCCATTGCACCTGGTGAAGGAGTATGGCGGCTGGCTCAATCGTGAGTTGATCGATCTCTTTGTGCGCTATAGCGAAGTGGTGATGAAGCGTTACAAGGGCAAAGTGAAATACTGGATGACCTTTAACGAGATCAACAACCAGCGTAACTGGCGCCGCCCGCTGTTCGGTTACAGCAACTCAGGGGTGATTTTCACCGAACATGAAAAGCCGGAAGAGGTGATGTATCAGGTGCTGCATCATCAGTTTGTGGCCAGTGCCAAAGTGGTGAAGCTGGGGCATCAAATCAATCCTGAATTTAAGATCGGTTGCATGCTGGCTATGGTGCCGCTGTATCCGTGGTCATGCCATCCTGATGATGTGATGTACGCGCAAAAGTCGATGCAGGAACGTTATCTGTTTGGCGATGTGCACATGCGCGGTGCCTATCCTTCGTACATTTTGAAAGAGTGGGCGTTGCGCGGTTTCAACATTGAGATGGCAGCGGAGGATGCACAAACGCTGCGAGAAGGTTGCACCGACTATCTCGGCTTTAGCTATTACATGAGTAACGCCGTGGAGTATGCCAGCGCGACCCGCATGGACAGCGCACTCGAGGCTTTCCCTGGCAGCCGAAAAAATCCACACGTGCAGGCGTCAGATTGGGGATGGCAGATCGATCCGGTCGGTCTGCGCTACACGCTGAACGCGCTGTATGAGCGTTATCAGAAGCCGCTGTTTATTGTGGAAAATGGTTTTGGCGCCGTTGATCAACGTGAGGCCAACGGTGAGGTCAATGATGACTATCGCATCGCCTACCTGCGTGAACACATCGAGCAAATGAAAAAAGCTGTACTGGAAGATGGCGTGGACCTGATGGGCTTTACGCCCTGGGGCTGCCTCGATTGCGTCTCTTTTGGTACCGGCCAATACAGCAAGCGCTACGGTTTTATTTACGTGGACCGCAATGACGACCAAACCGGCGATTTTTCGCGCTCGAAGAAGAAGAGTTTTGCCTGGTATAAAAAGGTCATCGCCTCGCAAGGTGAAGCGCTTTAAGTCGCATTGCCCGGGCATGAAACCCGGGTAAAACAGATGTGTCATCTCTTCGTCAGTGAATATCCTTTCCAGCCTGCGCAGGCAGGCTGATTAAATAACATGAACCTGAGACAGGAAAAATATCATCCATGCGGTGAGGCGTAACGCTGCCTGAAACGGCGCTTTTGACTCACCTGATTGCAACCAAACGGAGTTATATCCTATGCCAAATAAGATCAAGATTGTCACTATCGGTGGGGGGTCCAGCTACACGCCAGAGTTGATTGAAGGGCTTATCCTGCGTCAGGCGCAGTTGCCGATTGCCGAGTTGTGGCTGGTGGATATTGAGGACGGCGCAGAGAAGATGGAAATTGTTGGCAGTATGGCGAAGCGGATGATTGCGGCCGCTAAACTCGACTGGCAGGTGCATCTTTCACTCGATCGCAAGGAAGCGTTAAAGGATGCGGATTACGTGACCACGCAGTTCCGTGTGGGGTTGCTGGATGCGCGCTTAAAAGACGAAGTGATTCCGTTAGCCAATGGTTTACTGGGCCAGGAAACCAACGGCCCGGGCGGGATATTTAAGGCGTTTCGTACGGTTCCGGTGATTCTCGATATTATCGAGGATATGCGTCAATTGTGCCCTCATGCCTGGCTGGTGGATTTCACTAATCCGGCAGGCATGGTGACCGAAGCGGCGATTAAATATGGCAAGTGGGAAAAAACCATCGGCCTGTGCAATGTGCCATTCGGTCATATCACGCAGGCCTGCAGCGTACTTGGTGCGGAAGAGAAAGATCTCTATTTCAAGTTTGCCGGGCTCAACCATTTCCACTGGCATCGCGTCTGGGATCAGCAGGGCAATGAACGCACCGCAGAGCTGATTGATAAAATCTACTCGCCAGAGCAGCAGGAAAAAAGTGATGAAGGGCTGAAAAATATTCATCAGATTCCGTTCAACTATGACCAGGTGAAACATCTCGGCCTGCTGCCCTGCGGCTATCACCGCTATTACTATTTGCAGGAACCGATGCTGGCTCATGCCATTGAAGAGTTCGAACAGTATGAAACCCGCGCTGAAGTGGTGAAGAAAACCGAAGCGCGGCTGTTCGAGTTATATAAAGACGTCAATCTTGACTACAAGCCTGAAGAGTTAAGTCAGCGGGGCGGGGCGCATTACAGCGATGCGGCTTGCGATCTGATTGCTTCGATTCAAAATAACAGCGGAAAATTGATGGTGGTATCAACGCGCAATAACGGCGCGCTTGCCGATTTGCCGTTTGATTGCGTGGTGGAGGTCACTGCCGCCATCACTTCTCATGGCGCAGAACCGCTGCGTTGGGGAGCGTTACCGCCTGCGGCGCGCGGCATGATTCAGTTAATGAAAGCCATGGAAGAAACGGTGATTGAAGCGGCCGTCAGTGGCGATTACGGCGCAGCATTACACGCCTTCACGATTAATCCGCTTATTCCGGCGGGCGATACGGCGATAAAAGTGCTGGATCAATTGTTGTATGCCCATAAAGACTATCTGCCGAAGTTCGCCAGTAAAATTGCCGAGATTGAGAAAACCAAACCGGAAATCGTCGCTTTCGTCGATCAGTTGCTGGCCGACAGACATGCGCACAGGGCGTGATGAAGTTTTTTCAGGATTGGATGATGCAGGCAGGAGACGGAAGACGGTGCCCGGATGAACATCGCTGGGCACCGAAGTAAAGTACTCACCGTCCTGCTGGGCGGTGAGTCGATCAGCATTACGCGGTGAGTTCGTTACGTACGATAGCTGCACCCGCGCTCAGGGCTTCCAGCTTGCCTCTGGCCACGCGGCGCGACAGTGGCGTCATACCGCAGTTAGTAGAAGGATAAAGCTTATCGGCATCCACAAACTGCAGCGCTTTACGCAAGGTATCAGCCACTTCTTCTGCGGTTTCAATGGTGTTGGTCGCCACATCAATCGCACCGACCATGACTTTTTTGCCACGAATCAGCTCAATCAGATCCATTGGCACGCGCGAATTCTGGGCTTCCAGTGAAATGATATCGATAGAAGACTTTTGCAGTTTAGGGAACACTTCTTCATATTGACGCCACTCAGTGCCGAGGGTCTTTTTCCAGTCGGTGTTCGCTTTAATGCCATAGCCATAGCAAATATGCACGGCGGTTTCGCACTTCAGACCTTCAACGGCTCTTTCCAGTGCGGCAATGCCCCAGTCATTCACTTCATCGAAGAACACGTTAAATGCGGGTTCATCAAACTGAATAATATCAACGCCGGCTGCTTCTAACTCTTTAGCTTCCTGGTTAAGAATTTTGGCAAATTCCCAGGCGAGTTTTTCGCGGCTTTTGTAGTGACCATCATAGAGGGTATCAATCATGGTCATTGGGCCTGGCAAAGCCCACTTAATCTGTTGTTTGGTTTGCTGGCGCAAGAATTTAGCATCTTCAACAAACACCGGCTTTTTACGCACCACTTCGCCAATGACGCTTGGCACGCTGGCGTCATAGCGATTGCGGATCTTCACAATCTCACGCTTTTCAAAATCAACGCCGCTCAGATGTTCAATAAAGGTGGTGACGAAGTGCTGGCGCGTTTGCTCGCCATCACTGACGATATCAATGCCCGCTAATTGCTGATCCTGCAGGGATAACAGCAGAGCATCTCTTTTGCCCTCGATTAATTCATCACCCTGCAGTTTCCATGGCGACCACAGCGTTTCAGGTTGAGCAAGCCAGGCCGGTTTCGGTAAGCTTCCTGCCGTTGAAGTAGGCAATAACAATTTCATAATCAATAACCTTTTATTTTGGCTTAATCAAAGAACGTATTGTGCAGACCACTGCTCAAGAATCTCTTGATAGGGTTTGATGAAGTGCTCTTCCGTAAACTTCCCCTGCTCAATTGCCAACTGGCTGCGTTCTTCTCGATCGTAAACAATGCGCGTTAATGAATGGTCGCCATGCGTCAGGCTTGGCTGATAGCACTGGCCTGCGGCAGAGTTGGCATTGTAAATCTCTGGGCGGTAAATCTTCTGGAACGTCTCCATGGTGCTGATGGTGCCGATCAGTTCCAGATCCGTGTAATCATTCAGCAAGTCACCGGTGAAATAGAAGGCTAATGGCGCGACGCTGTTTTCAGGCATGAAATAGCGCGCCTGCAAGCCCATTTTGCCGAAATAGTGGTCGGTGAGGGACAGTTCATCTTGCTGATATTCAAAGCCCAACACCGGATGCTGATAGTCAGTGCGGTGATAGGTATTTTTGCTCGACACGCTCAGGCAGATCACCGGCTTTTTATTAAAGCGCTCCTGATAAGCCGCCGAGTTAACGAAGCTTTTAAAGATATTGCCGTGCAGATCGCCGAAACCTTCCGGCAGGCTGAAACCGGATTGGTTGTTATTGGCCGCCAGCAGACGCACGCTAAAATCGTAATCACGCACGTAAGAGGAGAAGTTATTACCTACGATGCCGTCGGTACGCTGCTGAGTTTTGCGATCAACAATATTGGTTTTCAGGATCTCAATAACCGGGAAGGTTTTACCATTGCCTTCAATATCAATTTCCGCAGAAATGATTTCCAGCTCAACGGCATAACGATCGCCTTTTGGGTTATCCGCGTGCGCCAGAGAGTTGAAACGGTTGTTCATCATCATTAAGGCATTGCGCAAATTCTGCTGGCGGTTGGTTCCTCGTGCCAGGTTAGCGAAGTTCGTGGTGATACGCGTATTCTCAGAGGGGTTGTAGTTCTCATCGAAAACGCTGCTCTTAATTGAAAATGCAAAATCGTTGCTCATGATGCTCGGGTATCCTGATTTCTGCTGCAAAACCTCCCTGATTTCAGACGGGTTGCCTTGATGCCGGGCCTACCATCTGCGGGAGAATTCACATTGTCTTAAGTCAATAACAGTGCGAATTTTATGCCAGAGTCCCTCAGCGATTGATAGTGATTAAATTTCAAAGCTGCATGAGCCAATTTCATGAGCGGGCTCACACTATGGATCAGGGCTGTCAGAAGGGGGCATTCATGCGGAAAAGCGGGCGGTGACGGTGGAATAGGCCAGCGACGTAAGCAAAGTGAGAGTGACGCTACGCGAGCGCGATGCGGAAGAATTTACTCAATGAGAAATAAAAAATCCACGGCAGGCGTGGATTTTTTTGCGGTGCTTAATCCATCGGGATTAAATCATCGACGTGAAGATTAGACGTTGAACCGTGATTTTGATTTTATCTTATTGATATTTATTTTTTATTAACAGATTTATATTCACCATACTCATTATTGTACTCATTTTGGAGTGGGCTTGCTTTCGTAATTCGAAGGTCGTAGGTTCGACCCCTATTATCGGCACCAGTAACCTATATCTTATTGATTTAATTAATATTAAATTTATTTAGAGTTAAATCGCGTAGCCTCTACTACATAGAGGTCATACAGCCGATGGCTCAACGTGATAATCTGTATCGCCGTAGCAGCGGTATTTATGTTGTCCGTATTGCAGTTCCCGCCCGATACCGTCTCTACACGGGACAGCGTGAGATTCACGCATCAACAGAAACAAACGACATCAGAAAAGCGCGAGTGATTGCCGCAGTCCTATTGGCTGTCTGGCAGCGATGTTTGGGTGAGTATCAAAAATTGGATAGAGAAAAGTTGGTGAGTAGTGCGCCTGCTTTGGCGGGCGAAGGAATGATCGGCCTTGCTGAATTTTGCGGTTTAACGAGTGCTTCCCTGCAACAAGTTGCTCAGCGCCTGCTTGATGCGAATATCCCGCTGTTTTGGCTTGCTATCTTGCTAAATAATATTAATAAAGATGCGTTTGGAGAAGAAACGCATCTTTTAATGATTAATTGAGTTTTTTAAACTGCCAAGTGTGATGAGAAGTTAGTTTGCCTGCATCATCTTTCTTAACATGAACACTAAATTTCTCACCATGTCCCGCTTCTCGAATTTCCTTGGGACAGTTTGTTATAGGTGTGCCAGCTGCGAAGATCTGCCCATCATCAACTATTACGGAAACTTTTTTGCCATTCACGTTTACAATGACATGAACTTCGGGAAGCTGACTGTAACTTTCTTTTGCAGGGCTTACATCATTAATAAATGTTAACTTACAATCAGTTCGCATTAATTCAAGGAATTTAAAATTTCTTCTGAGGCTAATCTTTGAGAATAAAGGTAAGTTGTCAGAGGCTAAGGCTTGCGGTTTACGTGTAATCACACCATAGATGACTTTGAAGGCTTTTTGTGTTATTCCTTTTTGAAGAGATTGGGTCAAGGGGGCACTTCCTTTTTGATTTACTAAATTAAGTAATTTTACGCTGCATTGCGGTTCCGAAAGCAATAATTCAATAGAGTTAGAACCTTGGTTGAATAAATGACTAAGTTGAGATGAGCGAGAAGATATTTTTATGTGATAAAAAACGCATAAATTATTTTCATAAGTTATTAAATCACATGGTTCGATCTGGGAGTAGCCATCAGGGCTAATGTCTGTTTGATCTAGGCATATGAATTCATTCAATAAAACAGGTATGGCTGAATTGTATTGAGCCTCGCTGTATGAGCGGGTTTGGTTGGCTGAAATAATGTCATGGTCGTAGTCTGGTAATGGGGATGGTATACATTTCCCATTGATATAGTCTGACAGTTCTTGTAAGTAATCAGCATCAACTTTATACCAGTCACCATCGCACATATGGTAGATGTTAGTTTGATCACCATTATTTATTGTTTTATCGAAAATCATACATCTGTAGACACTAAAAGAGTGCGTCGTTAAACCTTCTGTATTACATAAATCCATAGATAGCTTTTTTAAGTCATTCAGCGTAATATTGTCTAATTTATCACCTATGTAATCGTATAGATTTTCAATATTGATATCGGAGTATATATGAAGCGTTTTATGAATTCCTTTAAAGGTGCAATATATATTATCTCTATAATCAACAATATCTGGTATGGCTAGCTCTAGATTTTCATCTTTTCTTTTGAAACTTTCCAATAAGAAGTTGTCTAGTTCTTTAACTCGAGCGGGATCTTTTTCTGGAGAAATTTTTTGAATGTTAGGGAATGCTTCTAAGTAATCATCACTTATATATAAATCAATAAGCTTTTCACATATTTCATTGAGTTTTTCTGGAGCCGTTTTCAATCCAACTTTAAGGCTTGCAGAACCTGTGGCATTGCTAAATAAATTTGAATGTTCCTCTTTAACTTTTCCTGTAAGACTTTTCAGTATTTCACTATTGCTATCAAAGTCAAGGTATGTAAGATCATTTGTTATAGGAAGTTGTGTTCTTTTTCTTCTGGCAGCACCAGGATCAACGATGTCTGCACTTTTTAATTCTTTGGGGTCAAGGCTATTAAGTGTAACTCTTAGACCAAAATCATACTCATAAGAAACATCCAATAAATTATGATAGACATGGCCGAAACACAAAGCGAATACTCTACCCCTTACAGGTAAGAAAATTAATGCACCTTTATTCTTTTGTGTGATGTTTCCACTTATATTAAAGTAATCGACCCACCAAGGTATAGTTTCGATCTTATCTGAAATGAATAATGATGATCCGGCAGGTAAGCTTTGCGCGTGGAAATTACTTTGTAAACCGTGATCCTGTTTTAAAGAATTATTTGCATTATAGCCGTCTTTGAGCAAATAAATTGAAAATGGCCTCGTTTTCATAACTATAACCTTTACGCTGTGTAAGTGCAAAAAATTTAACGCAAAGAGAATGTTTAGGAAATGGATGTATGTAATATTTATAAATATTTTGAATCACTTCTCATTAATGCAGGATTCAAAACGTATCGTTGCAAATAGTTTTGTATTGTTACTATTAGGTTGAGTTATATTTAGTGATGTCGCATTTAATAATATCATTCACGTCCCTTTTAAAATGTTCTCAAAATCAGCGCTGTTTAGATCCGGTGCAGAGCACAGCATATCCCTCGCTAATGCCCGACGACGCTGAAGGAGATCGTCTAGTGTTTCTTCAAACGTCGTGATTTCAGAGTCCATTATCGTCGGTTAATACACATATACATCTTTTGTCTGGCCGATACGGTATGTGACTAAAGACGTTCAGGGGATGAACGATATAAAGTAGGGCAATGAGTAAAGTGGTTGTCCAGTTTCCTCTTTTTTACCCCTTGAATGCAAACTTCTTTATGCTCCATCGTTTGTAATCGCACCCGTTCCGGGTATCATTTTGCGTACTGCATTCCAAAACCGAATCTGCGATGAGGCATGGCTGCTTTTTCGCTGCGATCTCCCCCCGAGGATTTTGATGAACAACGCTGAACAACAGTTTCTTAGTGAACTAGATAACAAATTCTGGAAGGCCGCTGACAAGCTGCGCGCCAATATGGATGCCGCCAACTACAAGCATGTGGTACTGGGGCTCATCTTCCTGAAGTATGTTTCAGATGCCTTTGAGGCCCGCCAGCAAGAGCTGATAACCCTGTTCCGGGATGTCGGCAACCCTGACAACATCTACGCCATGTCGCGCGATAGTTACGACTCAGATGAAGAATACGGCCAGGCTATCCGGGACGAGCTGGAAGTTGAAGATTACTACGTCGAGAAAAATGTTTTCTGGGTGCCGAAAGCTGCCCGTTGGGAAACGCTGAAAAACAAAGCCATGCTGCCGACCGGCACGGTGTTGTGGGTGGATGATACCACCGGGCTGGAGGTCAAACTACGCTCCGTGTCCTGGCTGGTGGACAACGCGCTGGATGAAATTGAAAAAACCAACCCGAAACTTAAAGGTATTCTAAACCGCATCAGTCAGTACCAACTTGGCAACGAGGTGCTGACCGGGCTGATTAACACCTTCTCTGATGCGAACTTCAGCAACCCTGATTATAACGGAGAGAAACTCAGCTTAAAGAGCAAAGATATTCTCGGTCACGTTTACGAATATTTCCTCGGCCAGTTCGCGCTGGCGGAAGGCAAGCAGGGCGGCCAGTACTACACGCCAAAAAGCATCGTCACCCTAATTGTTGAGTGCTTACAGCCCTACAACGGCCGTGTGTATGACCCGGCGATGGGCTCCGGCGGGTTCTTTGTTTCCAGCGACCGTTTTATTGAAGAGCACGCGAGCGAGAAGCACTACAACGCCGCCGAGCAAAAGCAGAAAATCTCCGTCTACGGTCAGGAATCCAACCCCACCACTTGGAAGCTGGCGGCGATGAACATGGCGATCCGCGGTATTGATTTTAACTTTGGTGCCAAAAACGCCGATACCCTGCTCGACGATCAGCATCCGGATCTGCGCGCCGACTTCGTAATGGCTAACCCACCGTTCAATATGAAGGAGTGGTGGAACGCTAAGCTGGAAAATGACGTGCGCTGGAAGTACGGTACCCCGCCACAGGGCAACGCCAACTTCGCGTGGATGCAGCATATGATCCATCACTTGGCGCCGAAAGGCTCGATGGCGCTGCTGCTGGCCAACGGTTCGATGAGCTCCAACACCAACAACGAAGGCGAAATCCGCCGTAACCTGATTGAAGCCGATCTGGTCGAGTGCATGGTGGCGCTGCCGGGCCAGTTGTTTACTAACACCCAAATCCCGGCCTGTATCTGGTTCCTGACCAAAGACAAAACCGGCGGCAACGGCAAAGCGCACCGTAAGGGTGAAGTGCTGTTTATCGACGCCCGCCAGATTGGCTATATGAAAGACCGCGTGCTGCGTGATTTTACCCGTGAAGATATCGCCAAAATAGCCGACACCTTCCACGCCTGGCAGGCAGATAAAGATTATGAAGAACAAGCCGGATTCTGCTTCTCTGCAGCGCTGGAAGACATCCAGAAAAACGACTTTGTGCTCACTCCCGGGCGCTATGTCGGTGCAGCAGAGCAAGATGAAGATGATGAGCCCTTTGCAGAGAAGATGGCGCGACTGACAGCGCAGCTTAAGGATCAGCTGGATGAAAGTGCGACGCTGGAAGCGCAGATTAAGGCGAATCTGGGGGGGCTGGGTTATGAGTTCTGAGTGGCCATTAAAAAAAATATCTGAAATCGCTGACTTCTTAAATAGTAAGAGAATCCCATTAAAAAGTCTTGATAGGCAGAAGCGTCAAGGCCCCTATCCTTACTATGGTGCTTCCGGTATCGTTGATCGCATAGATGGGTATATTTTTGATGGGACATATTTGTTAATTTCTGAAGATGGTGAAAATTTACGCACTCGTAAAACGCCAATTGCTTTTAAAGCTCATGGTAAGTTCTGGGTTAATAATCATGCACATATACTTTCTGAGAAAGAGGAAGGAGTTCTCGATTACCTTGAATACTACTTTTCCACACTAGACCTTGATCCTTATATCACTGGTGCGGTACAGCCCAAACTTAATAAATCCAATTTAGATTCTATTAAAATACCATTCCCCGACAAAGATACTAGATTGTTTATAAATGCAACTTTGAATTCTTTGACTCAGAAGGTAGCGATAAATCATAAATTAAACCAAACCCTCGAACAAATGGCTCAAGCCCTGTTCAAAAGCTGGTTTGTCGATTTTGAACCGGTAAAAGTCAAAATGGTAGCTCTGGAAGAGGGTGGTTCGCAGGAAGACGCGACGCTTGCCGCCATGACGGCGATTTCCGGGAAAGATACTGATGCGCTGGCGGTTTTTGAGCGTGAACATCCTGAGCACTATGCCGAGTTAAAAGCCACGGCAGAACTGTTTCCGTCTGCGATGCAGGACAATGAGTTGGGGGAAATTCCGGAAGGGTGGGCAGTTGTTAAAACTGAAGAATTGGTTAGTAAAATTGGAATGGGGCCATTTGGTTCAAATATTAAGGTATCCACCTTTGTTGATGAAGGTATTCCTGTAATTAGTGGGCAGCATTTAAAAGAATCTATTCTTAATGATGGTGAGAATAATTTCGTAACACTTGAACATGCAGGTAAATTGAAAAGCTCAAATGTATTTAGTGAAGATATCATCTTTACACATGCAGGGAGCATAGGGCAGGTTTCAATCATACCTGAATTTTCAGAGTATGATCGTTATGTGATATCCCAGCGACAGTTCTTTTTGCGTGCAGATAAAAAACTCACATCTCCGTATTATTTATTATACTTCTTTAGATCACGGATAGGACAGCATCTATTATTATCGAACGCCTCGCAAGTAGGTGTCCCTTCTATTGCCAGACCATCATCTCATCTGAAAAACATTGAGCTAATCGCACCTGATTTTAAGCTAGTAAAAAAATTTGAAGAACATTGTAAAACCATAATCAACGGAGTTGTTCAGCGTAAAAAACAAACAGCGTTATTAAAAAACATCCGCGACACCCTTCTCCCCAAACTCCTCTCCGGCGAAATCCCCCTGCCAGACGCCGAGCAGGCGGTAAGCGAGGCGGAAAATGTATAAAGTTGATAAGCCGACCAACAGCTTGCACTCCTTGCAGGAGGTGTCTTTTAGCAGCCTCGGCTACACCGAGCGCCATCACCTGCAGGAGTGGCTGGCAAAAAACCCGCAGGCGTTAACCCGCGATAACGACGATGAACTGCTGATCATTCAGAAGGAATTTGCTGGTTTTGACGATACAAAAGAGCGCCTTGACCTGCTGGCTATCGATAAGCAGCGCAATCTGGTGATCATTGAAAACAAGCTCGATGACTCCGGGCGCGATGTGGTGTGGCAGGCGCTTAAATATGCCGGCTACTGCGCCAACCTGCGCAAAGAACAGATTCTCGACATCTTTCAGCTCTATCTCGACAAATACGAGCCGGAAGAGACCCGTCCGGCGGCGGAAGTGATGGCGGAGTTTCTGGAGTGCGAAAGCCTGGATGAAGTGCAAATCAACCAGAGTCGCACCCAGCGAGTGATGATGGTGGCGGCCAGCTTCCGCAAAGAAGTGACCAACACCGCGCTGTGGCTAATGCAGTTTGGCCTACGGGTGCAGTGCTTTAAGGTTAAACCGTACAAATTCAACGACGATGTGTTTGTTGATATTCGCCAAGTGATCCCCACACCTGAAGCCGAATCTTTCATGATTGGCATGGCACAGAAAGAAGCGGAAGAGCAGTCCACCAGCGGCGAACTGAAAACCCGGCATTACCTGCGCAAGGCCTTCTGGACCAAAGCGCTGGAACGCCTCAAAGCCAGCCAGTGTACGTTGTACAACAATATTAGCCCCTCGACCGACCACTGGCTCAGTGCTGGGTCTGGTATTAGCGCGGTATCGTATAACCTGATTTTCAGTAAAAAAGAGATTCGTGTTGAGCTGTGGATTGCCAAATCTTCGGCTGAGAGCAATACCTTTGCGTTTAACTGGCTCTATGAACACAAAGCGCTAATCGAGAACTCGTTTGGTCATGAACTGAAGTGGGAACCGTTGCCGGGCAAAAAATCGTGCCGAATCTCGTTTGCCACGCCTGCTACCAGCCTCGATGAGAGCAACTGGCCAACGATGATCGACTGGCTGCTGAAAAACCTGACTGCGTTTGAAATAGCGCTCGAGCCTTTTATTGCCCCACTGAATATGGCGCTTAAAGATATTTCTAACGCGCCGGAAGAGACGGAAGAACCTGAGACAGAGGAAGCCTGATGCTGAGCGAAGACGATTTAGAGCAGCAATGCCTGAAATGGTTTGCTGAACAGGACTGGGAAGTGCTGCACGGGCCCGATATCGCGCCAGATGGCGACAATCCGCTGCGTGCCTCATTTCATGATGTGTTTTTGCGCCCAGTGATGCTGGAGCAGCTGCAAACTATCAACCCCCATCTCCCTGTTTACGTGCTGGAAGAGGTGATACTACGTATTACCCGTCCCGTAAGCCCGGATCTGGTCGTCAGTAACAAAGCCTTTCATCACCTGCTACTCGACGGTGTGCCCGTAGAGTACAAACGCGAAGATAAGACGATTCACGATAAAGCGCTGCTGATGGATTTTAACCATCCTGGCAATAACCGCTTTATGGTCGTTAATCAGGTGGCTATTCAGGGGATAAAACAGGTCCGTCGCCCGGATATTATTGGCTATATCAACGGCCTGCCGGTAGCGGTGATTGAGCTGAAAAGCCCGATTGATGCCAATGCCGATATCTGGGCTGCGTTTAACCAGCTGCAGACCTATAAAAACGAACTCAGCGACCTGTTTATCTGCAACGAAGCGCTGGTGGTGAGCGATGGGCAGAATGCGCGTATCGGCTCGCTGACCGCTGATGAAGAGCGCTTCCTGCCGTGGAAAACCGTGGCTAACGAAGACGACAAGCCGCAGTTTGACTGGCAGCTTAAAACCGTGGTGCAGGGCTTCTTTAACCGGGAACTGCTGCTCGATTACATTCGCTACTTTGTGTTGTTCGAAAATGACGGTAAACGGCTGATCAAGAAAATTGCCGCTTATCACCAGTTCCATGCGGTCCGTGAAGCTGTCGCGGCCACTATTGTGGCGTCTACCGGAAAACATCTGCCGTTGCGCAGTAACATCCAGCCCGGCAGTAAAAAAGCGGGCGTGGTGTGGCATACCCAAGGTTCCGGTAAAAGTATCTCCATGTGCTGTTACGCCGGGAAACTGCTGCAACAGGCAGAGATGAACAACCCGACCATCGTGGTAGTGACTGACCGTAACGATCTCGACGGGCAGCTCTACGCCACCTTCTGCCAAGCGCAAGATTTACTGAAACAAACGCCGTTACAGGCCAACGACCGCGACGAGTTGCGCGAGCTGCTCAATGCCCGCGAATCCGGCGGTATTATTTTTACTACTGTGCAGAAATTTGCGCCGTTGGACAATGAGCAGAGCCATCCTGCACTTAACGCACGCAGCAACATCGTGGTGATTTCCGATGAAGCGCACCGCAGCCAATATGGCTTGAGTGCCACGCTGGACAGACAAACTGGTGTCTATAAATACGGTTATGCCAAACACATGCGCGATGCGCTGCCGAACGCCTCGTTTATGGGCTTTACCGGTACGCCGATAGCGTCTGAAGATAAAGATACTCGCGCGGTGTTTGGTGATTACGTCTCTATCTACGACATCCAGGACGCTGTGGATGACGGCGCGACGGTGCCGATTTACTACGAATCCCGACTGGCAAAACTCGACCTGAATCATGAGGAGCTGGAAACGCTCTCCGATCAGGTGGATGAGCTGGTGGAAGATGAAGAGACCGGCCAGCAAGAGAAAACCAAAGGTGACTGGAGCCGTCTGGAAAAGCTGGTGGGTTCTGAGCCGCGTATTGAGCAAGTTGCCGCTGACCTGGTTCAGCACTTTGAAACTCGTAACGCAGCCATGAATGGCAAGGCGATGATTGTCGCCATGAGCCGAGATATCTGCGTGAAGTTCTACAAGGCCATCGTGGCAATTCGCCCGGAGTGGCATAGTGAAGATGTCGAACAAGGGGCAATCAAAGTCATCATGACCGGCTCGGCATCGGATAAAGACCCTCTCCAGCCGCACATCTACAACAAGCAGACCAAAAAGCGCCTTGAAGCTCGCTTTAAAGATTTGAACGATCCCCTCAAACTGGTGATCGTCCGTGATATGTGGCTGACCGGATTTGATGCGCCATGCTGCCACACCATGTATATCGACAAACCGATGCGTGGCCATAACCTGATGCAGGCCATTGCACGTGTTAACCGCGTATTCCGGGATAAGCCCGGCGGGCTGGTGGTGGATTATATTGGTATTGCGAACGAGCTGAAGCAGGCGCTGAAAATCTATACCGACTCAAAAGGAAAAGGGCAGACCACGGTTGATGCCCGGGAAGCCTTTGCCGTCCTGTTGGAAAAAATCGACATCATCCACGGGATGTTTGCGCCCTCGGCAGGAAAACCAGGCTTTAGCTACGTGGGCTTTTCTCACGATCCGTTGGCGTTCTTACGCGATGCGGTGAACTACATTCTGGGTCTGGATGACGGTAAAAAGCGTTATCTCGACGTTTCATTGGCGATGAGTAAAGCTTGGTCATTGTGTAATACCCTAGATGAGGCGAAACCCTTACAGGAAGAATTCGCGTTTCTCTCGGCGGTCAGAGTGGGGCTTATCAAGCTTGACCCCAAGGAAAAATTTAGCCAGTCGGAAAAAAATTCTCTGCTGAGTAAGATCCTTGATAACGCGGTTATTGCCACTGGGGTTGAGGATGTCTTCGCGCTGGCCGGGCTGGATAAACCCAATATCGGCCTGCTGTCGGATGAGTTCCTGGAAGAAGTGCGGGAAATGCCGCAGCGCAATCTGGCTGTGGAACTGCTGGAAAAACTGCTGAATGACGGCATTCATGCACGTTCAGGTAATAACGTGGTGCAGCAGAAGAAATACTCCGACCGCCTGAAAGCCGTGCTGCTCAAATATAATAACCGGGCGATTGAAACCGCGCAGGTGATTGAAGAGCTGATCCAGATGGCAAAAGCGTTCCAGGAAGCGATGTCGCGCGATGATGCGCTGGGCCTAAACCCCGATGAAATTGCCTTCTACGATGCGCTGGCAGAAAACGAAAGTGCGGTGCGTGAACTGGGCGATGAAACGCTCAGAAGGCTGGCCATTGAGGTCACACGGCAACTGCGTAAATCCACCACTGTCGACTGGCAGGTACGTGGAAGCGTGCGTGCGCGGTTGCGTATTCTGGTACGCCAGACCTTGCGTAAGTATAAGTATCCGCCAGATAAAACGCCGGGTGCCGTGGAGCTGATTTTGAAGCAGGCAGAAGTGGTGTCGAACAGCTGGACGTCATAGCGACGTCCAACTTTTGATAGAGAGGGCAGAGTATCGCCCTCCGTTGTACCTGAAGAGTGAAAATAGTCCTGATTTAGCAGGCGGGGACCTCATTGCCAGGACTCAACGGCGGTACTGGATGCTCCTTTTGATTCAGTTATTTAAAACTTCTCCATTTACGATCTTTTCCATCAAAAATGAACAAATTGACCCCACAGTTGCAAAGTGAACGCAACTGTTTAACCCAGCGCGTCATGGCAGATAGTCCGATATCCATCGCTTTAGCCGCTTCAGCAACGGTATAGTTCTGATCGACAACAAGTTGGGCTGATTCGCGTTTGAACTCTGCACTGAAATTTCTTTTTTTAATTGGGGCACCTGTATTGTTCTGAGGCAAGCAGATCACCTCTTTTCAAGTGGTCAAATTCAGTAAACCACTACAAATCCCGGAATAGCGGTCAGACAGTTAGCTATGGGATACCCTCTTTTTAAAAATGTTTAATGTGAGTTTTTAGATCATACACTCGCTTTGTCCGAGTGTATGATTAATACATTACGTTTATACCCTTATGACCTGCGAATAGAGTTTGGGAAGAGGGGAGGACTACAAACCATAAACATTAATATAGAACTGACCTTTACCTTCATCAGTCTTTTGAATTCGATAAGTGATGAGGATATCTTGCTTTAAATCCGGCTTAGTGAATGTCAGATCAGCCGCACACTGGTACACATCTAAATTTGAGTCGTGACTCAGTGTTCTTACGTTGTTTACAGAAATTGATACGTCCGCATCAAGTTTTAGTGATTTTTCGATCTCCTTACGGGAGATGTCAATAACTAAGTTCTTTGCATCGGTACTGCTGCACTTAGGTGTGTCTTCGTTGCACCCAGAGAGAATAAAAGCAATAATGAAAGTAATGAATATTTTCAACATGTAGTTTTCTCTTGTATTTTTAATCAAAGTTTCTATTTGATTTTCTGATTTTCTCAAGAATATTAGCGGCGCGATTGTAACCTATTCTAAAATGATGCTGTACAGTACTTACTTTGATGACTTTTAACCCTTCATTAAATATGAATTCAAGGGTCTCTTCATGCAGAGCGTCGGTGGGTGCATCGTTTTCGTTTTTGATTATTTTATTAATGTTAATTTTATCAGGGGATGTGTTCTGCCTGTCTTTCATTTTGCTTTGTACACTCCATCCATAGTGCCTGTCGCTGAACTCCCGCAGTAATCCTCGCACCCTTTAGTCATAACTGTCGCTCCTCCTGTCGATAATTCGCTGATAACAGCTACACACTGGCTTGACGAATCGTTCCAAAGCCAGCGTTTTCTCTGCCCCGTGCTAGCTGAAATTGCACTTGCATTCCCTTCCATGTTGCATACACCTGAGCCATCCGGTGTTGATGAGTTAATTAAAAACTCGGCAGACTCTTTATGATTCGTTATTTCCAGATATCCATTCTTTTTAACGTATTCCGCAGCATTAACCAGTGTAGATGTGCTCAATATCAGGGTGGCTAAAATGACTCTTTTCATCGTTTTTCCTTGTCAATTAATACGAATATTTTTGGTGATTTTACCGAATGTCAGCGGCCTGCGTTTTTCGACATAAAAGTAGGCAACATTAAACGCAGACTTTTTATGATTGCCACGACCGAGAGAAGGCCAGTCGCGAAAAGCCTCAATCTGAGCTTCCGAGTAGGGTGTGATAGAGAAGTCAAACAGGACAAGCAGAGCTTTGCCGTCGTGCTTCATTAATTTCTTCACCTCAGTGCTATTAACGGTTGCGGAGACATTAGAACGAGCTGCTGTTGGCTTACGGACGGCAAACTCAACGGCCACATCGTCAATGACAAAATCAATGAGCCCATGACCGGTTACCGATCCTGGTAGTTTGCTTTTTACTTCCGGCGAGAGGTTATCCGCAAACCAGCCCAGTAAATAGCAACGAACTAATGGCAGTAGTTCACGCTCGTTACATTCATTCAGACGCAATGTTTTGACAAATTCGCGCCGGTAAAGGGAGCTGAAAAAGTACTCAAAGCAGTCAGTTATTTCACTAATGGTGGTTGCCACAATGCTCTCCCTAACCAGCCACCTATCAACCCGTGGGGTTACAAGCTACGTTAAAGACCTGATCAGCAAATTTTTCCACATCAGGTCTATAAAAGGAATTTTTAGTGATTTTATGTCCATTAGTGATGTTCATGCAAGTGTAAAAAGGCCCCAGACTTCCTTTTATGGACGTACTGGAGATCATGTAATGGTTAAGCTCGTAGCAGACTCAGCGGATAAGCTGGTAGGACAGCGTATTCAGGCCAGACGTAAGGAGGCAGGATTAACCGCAGCTGAGCTGGCGGAGTCTATTGATATTTCGCAGCAACAGCTTTCTCGTTATGAGCGCGGGACGAATAAGATCAATATTGCTCATTTGATCACAATTGCGGTTGCTTTAAAGACACCGATAAGTTGGTTCTTTATAGACTGTATGGATAATTTCAACTTTGACGAAATGCAACCGAAGTATTTGACAGGCCATGATATGGAACTAAAGCAACGACTCGATCAAGTTTGGATGAAACTCGATCATGATAAAAAGAAAATTTTGATTATATTCCTTGATGAATTCACAAAATAAAATTAGTTCCTTGGTGAAACTATTTGCTCTTGATTTTTATTCCTGGTAAAATGTCATTACTGGATAGTGTAATATTACTCAGTCACTGATACACCAAATTAATAACCAATGTGCCACTTCATTCTATATCCCTTCTGCCGGGCGGACGCTTATCATTTAAGCGTTAAAAATGGGGGGGTAGTGAGTTGCAATGTTGTTATTAACCCATTATATATTTACCGGAATAGACGAGCATGAATATTATCCGTCAGGAAGGGCTTTCTATGCCCGTAAGTCAGGAGTTAATTAATATTATATTTAAAGAGATATCTAGGAGGCCACCCACCAGTCCCAATGTTCGGGCAGTCACTTTATTATTCAAAGATTTCAATTACAGTGCTGAAAACGGTGGGTATCATCCTGTAGAGATAAGACTGACGTCCAGAAACGATGAATGGTATTTCGATTACATCACCGACTTCAAATATATGGGGCTTTACCCTGAGCTTGAAAAAGATATTGATTTTAGCTGGAGCCAGCGTTATGTATTCCTGTCTTTCGTTGGTGACTTACATCCAGGAGAAGGGCGCGACATTTTTGAGCTATGGCAGCGTAACTTTGTCCACTATCACTTTCTGAAGGCCTACTCGCTCACCGTCAGTTGGGAAAGCTAATCCCACCGCACTGATTAATCATTAAATACAACGGAGACATTATCTGTGACTGCAAACAGAGGGATACGTGCGTCTCAACAGGGAGAACTGGACAGCCTTTGCGGTGCTTATTGCTTGGTTAATATGCTGAGCTGGTTATATGACGGGAAGGTTAAGCGACGCCCACTAATGAACCGACTTACTCAGACCTATCAGCTGCGTTGGCCTTTAAATGAATGGCTGACCGAAGGTATTGAGGAAGATCGCCTCGACTGGCTGATGGCTCAGGTTTTGCAGAAAGGACATTACAGCCGTCAGTTCCCGGTTGAAATAACCAAACCCTTTGCTGGAAAGAAGGGGCTGGCAGACGGACGACTTTTCAGGGAAATGCAGCGGTTTCTGGACGTCACTGACCATTCCCGCCTCATCCTTCTCAGCGATCAGTTTCATTGGTCACTTCTGGTCAAAATGGACGAGGAAACTCTCTGGTTCTTCGACAGTAACGGGCGCACCACTATGTCACGTAAAGCCTTCTCACTGCGCATTGGTCTGACTCGCCGCCAGCTATTTGCAGATGCTATCTATTTTATTGAACGGGAGTTCTGAAATGACGATGTTTAACCAACGTGAAACCCGCATCCTTGATAAGGCGCGCGACATTATCAGCAGGTATTATCAGTATGGCGTTCAGCTATCCTGTCCTGATGATGTCAGGCGGTGCGTAATGGTTGAGTTGGCACCGCTTGAACATGAAGAGTTTGGCATAATCTTGCTCAATAATCAGAATCAGCTGTTACATCGGGAAACTTTGTTCAGGGGTACATTGAATACGGTCAGCGTTCACCCCCGCGAAGTAATCAAGCTTGTACTGAAACACAACGCCGCCGCAGCAATTCTCGTTCACAACCACCCCAGCGGCGAGCCGGAACCCAGCCGAAGTGATATCAATCTGACTAAAAAGCTAAAGGGGCTGCTGGAGATGCTGGACGTACGGTTGTTGGATCACTTTATCGTTGCTGGCGTTGAAACAGTTTCGATGGCTGAACGAGGGCTGGTCTGATGCGAGCAGTTACTTGGTTTAATGTACGTTATCACGGGTTAAACGCATGAGCAGGAGTGCGTTGCGTCAGATCGTGCCGGTGGTGCAAACCACCGTGTTCGATGCGTATATCAGCGGTCTGGCACCATCGGGGCGACGGGGTATCACCAGCTTGTTAAACCGCAGCGCCAGCATACTCAAACGCGGTGCGGATGCCGCTCACTACCCGTGGGAGCAACTTAACTTCGCCGCCGTTGCTAAAGTACGTGCGGCACTGCTGGATGACGGTTACGCCGTGTCGTCGGTCAACATGGCGTTATCAGCACTGCGGGGCGTAGCGCAGACAGCTTTTAACCTGAACTGCATGAATGCCGAAACGCTGGCACGTATCCGGTCAGTTAAACGCGTGAGCGGCGATATCCAGCGTAAGGGAAGGGCATTAGACAAGCAGGAAATCCGGGCACTGGTTCAGGCCGCGAAACAGCATCCGCAACCGGCACGGCGCTGCCGTGATGTTGCCATTGTACTTACACTCTGCGGAACAGGCCTGCGGGCCGGGGAACTGGTTAAACTTAAGCGCCGGGACTATGACAATGGCATCCTGACGGTGAGGCAGGGGAAAGGGCGGAAATACCGAGAAATCCATGTTGCGGCAGCGATAGATAAAGCCATCCGTGCGTGGCTGAAAATCAGCGCAAACGAAGCTGAAAACGCTCTGTTCAGCCGTATTCAGCGTAATGTCAAAGCCGCCAGTTCCTCCCTGACTACGACCGGCTTAACGGGTATTCTGGCGGAATTACAGCACACGTCAGGCATTGTACGTTTCACTCCGCACGACATGCGGCGCACCTTCATCACCCGTTTACTGGAGCAGGGCGTGGATATCAACACCGTACGCCAGCTGGCAGGCCATAGAGATATATCAACGACAACTCGCTATGACTTACGTAACAAAGCCACGTTAGGTAATGCAAGTAAGTCTCTAAGTATTTATTAAAAGATGCATGCAATAAAGTCCTTTAATTGTTTTTGCTTTCTTGCGCTTTTACTGCCTTTATTATGGCTCTAGCATTTGAGCACTTTATGACGTGCTTTTCTGTCCACACTGTAGATATAAATCGAATGCCTGTGTTTCCTTCAGGGAAATGAGGTAGAGGAATATCTTCTTCGTTTAATTTTCGTGCAATGTCTCCATTGCTTACCCCTTCAAATGTCTCAGTCCAAATTCGCTCGTAAATATCAACAAGCTTTCCCGAAGACTCATGTTCATGTTCTAAAATGTTATCAAGGTAGTATTGGTTAATTAATTCATCAATGGCATAGCTGTTTCTTTCAGTGTCATTTCTTTGGTTACGGCTATTTGCTGTGCGCTTAACTATTTCATTGAGATGCTCAAGAGTATCGCTATTTAAATAAATTGTTTTTCGATTTCCTTCCTTTTTAAGTTTTTCACGGCGAATTTGTTGTCTTTCCGCATCAGACTTAGCTCGACTCTCTTTTTTCATATCACCTTTACCTCATGAGATTTTATATCACTTTATGGTTTTCTTGAGGATTGTCAATATCTACTCCCCCTTGATAGTCAATGGAAGCTTCAATCCGCTTCACACAAATATATGATGAAAATATCGTGACCGTCACGTTGGTGTTTTCATATATTGTAATGTGTTGGTCACAGATTTCGATGTGTGTCATCACTGTTACCTGAAAGAGACTGAATTTGATTTTCGTGATGGTCACGATAGGTGGTTATGGTGAAAAAGTTGTTGTGGTCACGTTTTTACGTGCGACGTGCGTGGTTAATCTATTGAATATTAAGAAATAAGTTTGGTTGTAAAAGCCTGTTCGCATCAGCCGATGCGTAACCAAAACAGGTGTACCATGACCACAATTCGTATCATCAAAGTCCCGGAAGTTCTTGAACGTTGTGCTATGTCCAGGGCTTCGCTCTACCGAATGCTCCAGCGTAATGAGTTTCCTCGTCAGATCCGTATAGGTATCCGTTCGGTAGGCTTCTACGAGCATGAAGTTAATCAATGGTTGGCTGAGCGCATACGCGTCAAGTAATTGGCGCTTATAACATCAGTCAAGTTACACAGCTCAGCACAGCTTCAGAACTAACTTCAGCTCCAGATAGATGCGTAAGGTACTAGTTATAGTCACCAGCTAATCAGATTGGTATGTCTAATATACTTAATGGAGTGGGTGAATGCTTAACTCTCTCCGTGTAATCGTTGGGTGAGTATGAGTATCTAATCTGGTTGGGTGGTTACATGAAAATATACCTGTATCCCTATCTCGTATATTGCAGGTGGATGCGTTGAACCTATTATCAACTTGATATACAGGTTAGAAGCTGCACTGAGCATTAGACTCAAATCGGAGTTTATATGCTTAATGTTAAGAATATTAAAATGAATAAAGGGATGCTCGTTGGTCAAACATATGGTCGTTATCCTATGGCTATGCATATTGATTGGCTAACTGCAGTTTCTGATTATGGTAGTGAGGATGAGAAGGAGATTTTCGAAGCTTGTTTGCTGCTTCTGAAAAAGAAATTAAAGGGGGAGTATAACGTTACGCGCAGGAATATGGATAAGCGGAGTAAGAAGAAACCTCCGTACCGGAATGGTCTTCATATTTCGGAGTGTGGGGCTGGTTCGCCCAAGCTGTTAACTATCTATACAACTCCACGGTTCAAAGATATTGGAGGAATCTCTATTCAGATTCATCCTCAGCGTACCACCGGGGAGGGGATGGATACTTTGTTGAATAAGTTGAATGCCGCACTTGGTGGGCTGCTATTCCCTATATTGTCCCGGGCTTGGGTTACACGCGTAGACATTGCGTTAGATATCTATGGATGCAAACTGGATGACTATTTCTGGTGGCTAAGCTGGGCTAAGGCTTATGAAGATTTCTGTGAGCCATATGGATTACCGGGGTTGCAGATAGGGAAAAAATCAGCGCTAAGTTTAAATCTTTACGAGAAAATAGACGCTAGCGATGCCAAGATTGAAGGGCTTAAACGAGCTATTCTCCATGTTTTTGACAAAGATAATCGCGGCAAAGACAGGGAACGGAAAGAGCGGTTGATAGGCCTTGTAAAAGAACAACACCCTGAATTGCTGCGTGCTGAGTTTCGAGTTCAGGAGAAGAAGAACGGAACGGGGAAATACTCCAAAGAGGGGAAGGTCGTCATGCTCAGTAAACTGAAAAGTATGAAGAATCCCCTGCACCGCCTTCAAATATTTGATCGTGCATTAATGTCTGACATGTTCAACGAGTGGTACAAAGTCGGGCGGCCTGACACTAACAGTAGCAAGGGGCTGGTTAATATCCTGCATCGGGACACAGGGAAACACATAGGTCGGGCAGCTGAACGCATTTTTGAACGTCGAAAGGTTGAGCTGTTTAGTGCAAACGAGGTATGGAGCAGCTGGTCCGACTGTGTTGACGCTATGGGCAAGATACTGGCTGGCCTAACTGGGAAGAGCCCAGCAAGCAGCCAGACAGAATCACAAGCCAAGATTGAGCGGAAAAAACGAAGGTTATCTGGCGCTCGTTCTCGGCGTGAGCGCAGGCGTTAAATAGCAATTATGGCGG
>NZ_JZRD01000001.1:0-234739 GCF_000963995.1 Pantoea sp. SM3 | reverse complement strand
GATCCTTAACTGATCGGCATTAGGGATAAATTCCCGCCCTTTTTGTTTTTTTATTATGTGCTGTGTGTGCTTTGCCCAATTACCAATGGCGACCATGATAACCATGGTCATGATGCCAGCCGCCACCGTGCCCCCAGCCCGGTCCGCGACCATATCCGTCATGAACGATACAACCACTCAACATCGTCATAATGGCAACAACCGAAGCAGCTTTAATAAGTGTTTTCATGGAGAGTCCTCCTCTTTTCCAATGAGGCCAGATTACCGGGGAAAAGTGGAGTGAAGATGCAGTAAATGTAGAGTTATTTCTGGATCTATTACCAGATAAGTCAATTTAAAGCTAAAAACGTCAAGGCGGGAAATAAACCAATCAGATAAAACCGAATGCCTGATGATAATAACGCGAATAGTCTGAAATGCAATCCTAAATAACAGCCGTTCTCAACTTCAAAAACATTATGCAGGAAAGAAGGAGAAAATAGATGCCGCAAAGTGATGCGGCATCTGTGGGAATTAATTATGCAGCAAAGGTTCACTGACGTTTTGACGATTTGGCAGACGGATGCTGAGCGACAACACCAGTGAAATCACCAGCAGTGTCATGATCAAGCTGAAGGTCACGGTAAAACCACCAAACACGGAAGCCACCAGTGAACCCATCACGCTGCCGATACCGAATCCCAGGTAAATCAGCCCGTAATTTTTCGTTAGATTATTGAGACCGAAGAAATCGCTGACCAGAGAAGGGAACACGGTGATGGTGCCACCAAAGCTAAAGGCAACGCAGGCCAGTGACAGGAAGAAGGTGGTTTCATTCATCCGGGTAAACAACAAAATACTCATGCCCACCAGTGAAACGATCTGTGCCAGTGAAATGACGCGAATACGTGCCATTTTATCGGAGAGTACGCCGAGAATAAGGCGGCCACTCAGGTTAGCAATCGCGATGACAGTCACGGCATTAGCGGCGGTTTGCGTGGTCAGATGTACCATACCTTCGCCGATGTCTTTCGCTACGCCAATGACATACAGTCCGCTCATGCAGGCAGTGAGGAACATCAGTGCCAGCATCCAGTACTGTGGCAAGCGCACGGATTGCGCCAGCGTGTAATCTTTTTCCTGCAATTTCGCGTTACCGCTGCTTTGCTGGATCGGGGCATCACGCATCATCAGCGCACCCACAATGATCATACTCATCGCCAGCACACCCCAAATCATAAAGGTGTTCTCCAGGCCGTAAGTGCTGAGCAACGCGCCACAGATAAATTTGAAACCCAGGCTACCTAAGCCATAAGCGCCAATTGAGCAGGCGGAAATTAACCCTTTACGCTCCGGGAACCACTTCACGCAGTTTGACAGCGTCATCAGGTATCCTGCGCCATCCGCTAAACCGACCAGGATGCCGGCGCTGAGATACAGCATCATCAGGTTATCGGCATGAGCGGTCAGCCAGAAGCCAATCGCCATCAATATACCGGCGCCGATGGTGACGTTACGCACACCAAAGCGCTCCTGTAATTTCCCCGCCAGTGACGATGCAATCGCGAGCCCCAGGCTTAACAAACCGAATGAAAAAGCGACCTGACTAATGGGAGCATCGAGTTTATGTGCCAACTGGCCGTTAAACAGGCTCCACGTATAGACCGAGCCCAGAGCAAACTGCGTGATAATAGTGCCGATAAGGGTAAGCATGCGGGTGCGCTGCAACTGCGCGGATATTTCTGTTTTCATTTTTATCTCTCCCCTCAGGGAATGCGGAATCTGCAGCGATAATAGGCAGCTTACGCGCGCGCGTGGCGAAGCAGGGCATCAAGAGACAGGACGAGGGAATGAAATGCAGTAAAACGGGTATGAATGGCATTAGGCCCTTGGGATGTCAATTTAAGCGTGGCGGTTGCTATGGGTAAACATGTGTAACCAGGTGTGATAAGCGCGCCAGTTTTGCTGCAAGAGGACAGATTTTTGCCAGGATTAAAATTCACTAACAGGAGGAAATATGACAGACCGAGCATATGAATCCGCGTCAAGCGAGGATGAAGTTTGCTGCATCATCGGTCAGGCGGTGATCGAGTTAAGCGATGAGCATCAGCCTGTGAATAAATCCACGCTGTCGCTGAAATTACTGGCTATGGCCGATCGCGACAGAGATGATGAACGCGTTCTGCTTTACTGGATTGCCAGAAAAGCCATCAGTAAACCTCACCAGCTCAATATCGGCGTTCAGGGCTGGCGCTAGAGGACCAAAGAGCGGGCGCAATGCCCGCTCTCGCTATTTACGCCAGGCGTAATTTGCCTGCCGTGGGCCAGCGCACAAACATCACCATATTCCCCATCAGAATCATCGCCAGACCCACGATGGCATTGCCGTGCCACTGATATCCCTCATAAATGGTCGACAACGTTAGTGCCACCAACGGGAAAAGCAGTGTGCAGTAGGCGGCCTGGCTGGCTCCGATACGACCGACGAGCGTGAAATAAGCGCCAAATCCCAGCACCGAACCAAAAATGGCCAGATAACTCATCGAACCGAGCCATTGCAGATTCAGCGCAGGTGCTAATGAATCGCCATTCAGTAGTGCGATGATTGCCATAACGATTGCACCATATAACATGGCATAGCTGTTGGTGGTCAGCACATCACGTTGACGGCGCTGATGGCGAGTTGAAATCATGTTACCCAAAGAGAATCCAAGCGTGCCCAAAGCACTTAGCCCAACGCCCCATAGCAGTTGCGGAGCCGGGTGCGCTGCCTGAATGTCATTCCAGAACAAGGCAACAATTCCCCCCAAGCCGAGCACGGCCGCGGGTAACAGGCGAAACGGTGGGCGATGACGGAAAAAGATCCAGCTATTAAGCGCGTTATATAACACTGCCATGGAGAAGATGACCGATTCCAGGCCACTGCTGATCCACGCTGCCGCATGATAGAAACAAACGAAGTTGAAGCCAAATACGCAACAGCCTTGCAGTAAGCAGAAAAGGTGATCCTGCTTATCCAGTGGGCGCAGGCGTTTAATCAGCTTTAGGATCACTAACATCAATACCGATGCCAGTAAGAAGCGCCAGAATACCGCCACCAGGACTGGCGTGTTGGCAGCCTCTTGTTGTAGAAAAATGGCGATCCAGGTAGTGCCCCAAATCAATACAACCGCAAGGTACAACATGATGTTCATCGTAAACTCTCCAGCAAAATCATTGCCCGAAGTGTGACGAAAATAATCACCACTCGCTTGCACGCCGTTGCGCGTGAATTGCAAAATCTTGCGCTTTTTTCACGGATGTCCCGCGTTGGCCTGTTTTCTGGCCGGGGAGATCCGTAAACTGTGCGTTATTAACCTGTGAGTGGACCTCCCGATGCCCGATTATCAGACCTTTGACATGCTGCAGCGCCATAAAGCGCAACTGCGCGATAGCGTGCAGCTGTCGGGTGGCATCAAGTTGGCGGCCTGGTTTAATAGCGGCGATCGCGTCACCAACCTGAGTGACCACCACACGCTGAGCCTGTATACCGCTGACGGCTATGATACCTGGCACAAAACCCAGCATGGTTGGCGCAATGGCGGTGGTCCGGATCGCTTCTGCCTGATGCCGAGCGGGGTTGAATCGACCTGGGATCTGCGTGCCGATTTGTCGTTCGTGCACCTTTACTGTACGGATGAGCACTTGCGGCATCTCGGTGAGCAGATCTGGGATCGCAGCCCCGCGCAACTCAACCTGCATGAAAAAATCTTTGCCGATGACGATCGCATCACGCAGCTTTATCGCCATTTCCTGCTGAGCGTTGACTGGCAGCAACCCGCTAATCAATTGATGTTGAGCAGTGCCTCGACGTTGTTGATGACGCATCTTTTGCAGCGCTACAGTGAAGTGCAGTGGCAGGCGCCACAGGTGCGTGGCGGATTAGCGCCCGCGGTATTGCGACGTGTATTGGCGTTTATCGATGCGCAGCTGGATCAGCCTTTGACGCTGGCACAGCTGGCGGCAGAAGCGGCCTTGAGTGAATACCACTTTGCACGCATGTTCCGCAGCAGCGTGGGTGAAGCGCCACATCAGTTCGTGATGCGTCGTCGTATGGATACCGCACTGCAACTGCTAAAGTTCAGCGCTCTGCCGTTAACTGAGATCGCGCTGCGCTGCGGTTTTCACTCCTCCAGTCACTTCAGTAACCGTTTCCGCCAACTGCATGGCGTAACGCCCTCCGCATGGCGCCAAAACTCGCATCAGCTTTGATTTCACTGTAATTGCCTGAAACAGCCAGTTTCTACCTTCGAGAAACGTCTCAAATTCATTCACGCATACGTTAATTGTGGTGATTTTTTCTTCGCCTTAGATACAATGCCATCCATTAACATATTGTTTTTGATGTGATAATTACATGTTTAGCTTATGCGGAGTGGTAATGATGGAAATGCGTGTTGTAAAACTTGAATCTGACGTCAAATACATTAGACGTGATGTCGATGAGCTTAAAGACGATGTAAAATCGATCGATAGAAATATGGCTGCGGTACTTGAGAAACTGGACGGCATTAAGCAGTCACTCGCTAAAAAGCCTTCGACAGATACCGTTGATAAAAAGATCTCTGAAGCGAAGTTGGCCGTTTTACTCGGTGTCCCAGTCTTAATCGCGATTGGCACTACAGTCTACAAGCTGGTAGCGCACTTCTATTTCTCATGAACATCTGGAACCGTCTTCATTTAGCTAATCCTTTCGCAATCATCGAAAGTCCTCCTGAACGAATCTGGCTCTTCAAGTTGCCTGAAGGTGAACATGGGGAAATATACGGGTAGGGGGAATGGATTTACCCAGAATGGAGCAAGGCGATCAACTCGCTTTCCACGAACGATGGCGAACTTGTGTGAACGGATGATTCGGCGAGGGCCTGATTCAAGGGGATTCGGCTAACGCAAGAGGAGATAAGCATGGCTGAACTGGTGTCCCCTGCAGGAATCGAACCTGCAACTAGCCCTTAGGAGGGGCTCGTTATATCCATTTAACTAAGGAGACGCGGCGCGCAGTATAGCGTACCGACCAGCAGAATTTAACCGTGTTAATCCTGTTTGCTCAATCTATCAACAATGTCGTGCCACATATCACTGTTGTTTCTTCTGCGCTTTCTCTTTGCGCTTCTGTTCCGCCTTCGCTTTGGCCTTCGCCGCCTCACTCATATCATTGCGAATTTGCGCATGGCTGATCAGTGCAAAAATCAACGTACCGCCGGTGATATTTCCCAGCAGGGTAGGCAGCGCAAACGGCCAGATGAATTCTTGCCAGGGCAGCGTGCCGGCAAACACCAGATACAGCACTTCAACGGAACCCACCACAATATGGGCCAGATCTCCCAGCGCGACCAGCCATGTCATCATCACAATCACCACGATTTTGGCCGCGCCCGCGTAAGGGAACATCCAAACCATGGTGGCGATAATCCAACCTGAAATCACGGCATTGGCAAACATTTCGCTGGGGGAGTTGTCCATCACCTTTTCGCTAATCACGGTGAAGGCCTGACGCGTCGCCTCGTCAAAAATCGGCATATGATTAAACGCCAATGCGCCGAGCGCCGTACCGATCAAATTTCCCGCCAGCACCACGCCCCAAAGGCGCAATAACAGCATGAAATTACCGCCAGTGGGTTTGTGCATCACCGGTAATACCGCAGTAACCGTGTTCTCAGTGAACAGTTGCTGACGGGCCATTATCACAATAACAAAGCCGAAGGTATAACCCAGATTCTCCAGCAGGAAACCACCGGGTACATCAGCCAAATGCACATGGAAAATCCCTTTTGCCATCAGCGAAGCGCTCATGGATAGCCCCGCAGCCACGGCAGACCACAGCAACGCCATACCATCGCGCTCTAACTCTTTCTCGCCGTCCTGGCGGATCTCTTCATGGATTGCCGCAGCCCGCGAGGGCAGGGCATCTTCATCCACTTCTATCTCTTTACCCTGGTCCTTTTCGTCGCTCTCGACATCGTTGTCATGTTCTGAAATGGATGGTGATTGCTTCATGTTTTCCCCTGGTGATAATGCCAACGCGTAATAAGCTTAGACGGTTTTATCAAGGACGAAATGTTACTAAGATCCAAATTAAGAGTAACAAGATTTTAACTGAGGTGCTTTTTTGCACAGTTTCTTGATCTGATGCGCACGAATACCCCCTTTGAGGGAAGTGAGAGCAACCTCACAGACTTCGGCCCACAGATTCATTGTGGTATTATCCCCGCCTTATTTCACAGCTGCGATTCCCTCTTTCATGCTCGAAGTCATTAATCTCTCATGCGTTCGTGATGAGCGAACCCTGTTTCATGGACTGAGCTTCCATGTGCAACCGGGTGACATTGTGCAAATTGAAGGCCCTAACGGGGCAGGAAAAACCTCACTGCTGCGTCTGCTGGCTGGTTTAAGCCGGGCAGAAGAGGGCGAGGTGATGTGGCAATCGCAGCCGATTCGTCAGCAGCGCGAAATATCGCATCAAAACTTGCTCTATCTTGGTCATCATCCTGGTGTGAAGTCGGTACTCTCACCTCTGGAAAACCTGCATTTCTGGCACGGCGATCGTGATGAAGAAGTGATTTTCGACGCGCTGGAGCAGGTGAACTTGCTGGGATATGAAGAGGTGCCGGTTGCACAGTTGTCCGCAGGGCAGCAACGGCGTGTAGCCCTGGCTCGCTTGTGGCTCAGCCCGGCTAAAATCTGGATTCTGGATGAACCGCTCACGGCCATTGATAAAGGCGGCGTGGAAAAATTAATGGCGCGTTTCGCTGAACATGCCGATAACGGAGGCGCAGTGATTTTGACTACCCATCAGGATCTGCCTGATGAGAGTGAACGCGTGCGCAAAATCCGCCTTATCTCGGAGTGGGCTTGATGTTAGGTCGCGTGATTCAGCGTGAGTTGAAAATTGCATTTCGCAGCGGTGCCGAGGTGATTAACCCGCTGTGGTTTTTCCTGATTGTTATCACGCTGTTTCCGTTAGGTATCGGGCCGGATCCTCAGCAACTGGCGCGCATTGCGCCAGGCGTGGCGTGGGTTGCGGCATTGTTAGCCTCACTGCTGGCGCTTGAACGACTGTTCCGTGATGATTTTCTGGATGGTTCGCTGGAGCAACTACTTTTGCTACCCACACCGCTGCCTGTCACGGTGCTGGGAAAAGTGATTGCTCACTGGCTGATTACGGGCTTGCCACTGATTTTACTGTCGCCGCTGGCGGCACTACTCCTGTCACTGGATTTTGCTGGCTGGCGCGCGATGGCACTGACGCTATTACTCGGCACGCCAACCTTGAGTTTTCTTGGTGCGATTGGCACCGGTTTGACCGTTGGGCTGCGGCGTGGCGGCGTACTTCTGAGTTTACTGGTATTGCCGTTGTCGATACCTGTTCTGATCTTTGCCAGCGCGGCCATCGATGCCGCCGGTCAGGGATTGCCGATCGGAGGTTATCTGGCAATTCTTGGCGCGATGCTGGCAGTGAGCGCAACACTTTCGCCGTTTGCTACTGCTGCGGCTTTGCGCATTAGTCTGCATTAATCCGTGCTGCCCCAGAGCTGCCGGTATCCGAATTCTTTTTATTGTGAGCTATGCAAATGTGGAAATGGTTACACCAGTGGGCGAAGCCTGAGCGGCTTTACCAGCTATGCGGTCGCTTAATTCCCTGGTTCGCAGTGCTGGGCGTCACCACGCTGCTACTTGGCTGGGTATGGGGCTTTGGCTTTGCACCGGCCGATTATCAGCAGGGCAACAGCTTCCGAATTATGTACATTCACGTGCCTGCGGCGATGTGGTCCATGGGTGTTTACGCCTCTATGGCGATTGCCGCGTTCATCGGCCTGGTGTGGCAAATGAAAATGGCGGATCTGGTCTCCGCAGCGATGGCGCCGATTGGCGCAGTATTTACTTTTATCGCGCTGGTCACCGGTTCTGCCTGGGGCAAACCGATGTGGGGCACCTGGTGGATTTGGGATGCCCGCCTAACCTCGGAGCTGGTGCTGCTGTTCATCTATATGGGGGTGATTGCGCTCTATCACTCGTTTGAGGATCGTCGCACCGCCGGTCGCGCTGCAGGTATCCTGATTCTGGTGGGCGTGGTTAACTTGCCCATCATCCACTTCTCGGTGCAGTGGTGGAACACCCTCCATCAGGGATCGTCTGGCATTTTGCAGCAGGCGATTGCGCCGAGCATGCGGACGCCGCTGCGCTGGGCCATTCTCGGTTATCTGCTGGTGTTTGGCGCGCTGACGCTGATGCGCCTGCGTAACCTGATTTTGTTCAGCGAGCGCCATCGTCCATGGGCGATCGATGTGGCTCAGGGAGGGCGCAAAGCATGACACCGGCTTTCTCATCATGGAGCGACTTCTTCACCATGGGCGGCTATGCCTTCTATGTCTGGCTCGCCGTCATCCTCACGTTAATCCCTTTATTTGGTCTGGTGCTGCATACCCTGTTGTTCCGCCGCCGTTTGCTGGCAGAAATTCGCCAGCGTCAATCCAGGGAGCGCCGCATTCGCGCGGCCAAGTCGAAAAAAGCTGCCAGTGAAGCAGCAGGAGAAACCGTGTGAATATCCGTCGTCGTAACCGCCTGTATGTGGTGGTGGCGATTTTGGTCGGCTTAGGCCTGGCCACATCGCTGGTGATGTACGCGCTGCGTTCCAACATTGACCTGTTTTACACCCCGAGTGAAATTCTGTACGGCAAAGGCGAAGCGCATCAGATGCCGGAAACCGGGCAACGTCTGCGCGTCGGCGGCATGGTGATGCCTGGCAGCGTAAAACGCGACCCCAAAACGCTGGCTGTCTCTTTCAAGTTGTATGACGCCAACGGCGTGATCAGCGTAAGTTACGAAGGCATCTTGCCGGACCTGTTCCGTGAAGGGCAGGGCGTGGTAGCGCAAGGTGTGCTGGAAAGCGGCAACCTGGTCAATGCCAAAGAAGTGCTGGCAAAACATGACGAAAAATACACCCCGCCAGAAATTGAAGATGCGATGAAGAAAAACCACACAGGACCTGCAGCGACTTATCAGCAGGCAGGTGCTCAATCATGATGCCGGAAATTGGCAGCTTTCTGCTTTGCCTGGCGCTGGGACTCGCGCTGCTATTAAGTATTTATCCGTTGTGGGGCGCAACCCGTCAGGATGCACGTTTGATGGCGATGGCACGCCCGCTGGCGTGGGGCATGTTCGCCTGTATCGTTGCCGCCTTCGTGGTGCTGGTACATGCGTTCATCGTTAACGATTTCAGCGTGGCCTATGTCGCCACCAACTCCAACACCCTGCTGCCGGTTTACTATCGCATCGCGGCCACCTGGGGCGCGCATGAAGGTTCACTGCTGCTGTGGGTGCTGTTGCTCAGCACCTGGACGGTAGCCGTCGCGATTTTCAGTCGCGGTATGCCGCAGGATGCACTGGCGCGTGTGTTGTCAGTCATGGGGATGATCAATCTCGGCTTCCTGCTGTTTATTACGCTCACCTCGAATCCGTTTACTCGTACCCTGCCGAACTTCCCGGTTGATGGCAGCGACCTCAATCCGATGCTGCAGGATATCGGGCTGATTTTCCATCCGCCCCTGCTCTACATGGGTTATGTCGGTTTCTCGGTGGCATTTGCGTTTGCTATTGCGTCATTGATGGCAGGGCGTCTCGATACCGCATGGGCGCGCTGGTCACGCCCGTGGACGACCGCAGCCTGGGTTTTCCTGACCATTGGCATCGTGCTCGGTTCGGCGTGGGCCTATTACGAACTGGGCTGGGGCGGCTGGTGGTTCTGGGATCCGGTCGAGAATGCTTCGTTCATGCCTTGGCTGGCCGGTACGGCGTTGATGCATTCACTGGCGGTGACAGAAAAACGGGGTAGCTTCAAATCCTGGACGGTGCTGCTGGCGATCACGGCATTCTCATTAAGCCTGCTGGGCACTTTCCTGGTGCGCTCAGGCGTGCTGGTGTCAGTGCACTCGTTTGCTTCCGACCCGGCGCGCGGCATGTTCATTCTCGCCTTCCTGGTGATCGTGATTGGTAGCTCGCTGCTGCTTTATGCCATCAAAGGTGGCAAGGTGCGCAGCCGTGTGCAGAGCGAAGCCTGGTCACGCGAATCCTTCCTGTTGGGTAATAACGTTCTGTTAATTGCGGCCATGCTGGTGGTGCTGCTGGGCACGCTGTTGCCGTTAGTCCATAAGCAGTTGGGACTGGGCAGTATTTCTGTCGGCGAACCGTTCTTCAATACCATGTTTACCTGGCTGATGGCACCGTTTGCCCTGATGCTCGGCATTGGGCCACTGGTGCGCTGGCGTCGCGATGAGCCGCAGAAACTGTGGAAACGGCTTGGTGTCGGCTTGCTGGTCACACTGATCTTATCGATCGCGCTGCCATGGCTGCTGCAGGACCGCATAGAAGCGATGACGGTGATTGGCCTGTTGATGGCGATCTGGGTGATTCTGCTGACGCTGATGGAACTGCACGAGCGCGCGACCCATCGCCACAGTTTCTTCAAAGGTCTGCGTCATTTAACCCGCAGCCATTGGGGCATGGTGCTGGGTCATTTAGGCGTTGCCGTAACGGTGGTGGGTATCGCTTTTAGCACGCAGTACAGCGTTGAGCGCGATGTGCGCATGAAATCGGGCGATACCGTGGATATCCACAACTATCACTTCATTTTCCGCGATGTACACAACTTGCAGGGGCCGAACTACAGCGGCGGTGTTGCCATTATCGATGTGACGCGTGACGGAAAATTTGAAGCGGTACTGCATGCTGAAAAGCGGTTCTATACCGCAGCTCGCACCATGATGACCGAAGCGGCAATCAGCGGTGGCTTCACTCGCGATCTCTACGCGGCATTGGGCGAAGAGCTGGATGACGGTTCATGGGCGGTGCGCATCTATTACAAACCGTTCGTGCGCTGGATTTGGTTCGGCGGCGTGTTTATGGCGGTCGGCGGCCTATTGTGCCTGCTGGACCCGCGTTATCGTTCGCGCAAAAAAGCGCAGCAGGAGGAGCCGGCATGAGTAAGAAAATCCTGTTCATCCCGTTAGTGCTGTTTCTGCTGCTGGCGGCCGCGCTGTTGTGGCAGCTGTCTCGCAACGCTAATGGTGATGATCCCACGCGTCTGGAGTCGGCGCTGATTGGTAAGCCGGTACCGGTTTTCAAACTGGAAGCGCTCAATAAGCCGGGCAAAATCTACGATCAGCAGGTTCTGACCGACGGCAAACCGATCCTGCTCAATGTCTGGGCCACCTGGTGCCCGACATGCCGTGCTGAGCATCAGTATCTCAACACGCTGGCCGAGAAGGGCATTCGCGTCGTTGGGCTGAACTACAAAGATGATCGCACCAAAGCGGTCACCTGGCTGAACACGCTGGGCAACCCGTACGCGCTGAGCCTGTATGACGGTGACGGCATGTTAGGTCTGGATCTCGGCGTCTACGGTGCGCCGGAAACCTTCCTGATCGACGGCCACGGTATTATTCGTTATCGCCATGCGGGGGATATGAATGATCGCGTGTGGAACGAAGAAGTGAAACCGCTGTGGGATAAATACAGCAAGGGGGCCGGTGCGTGAAACGGCTGCTTCTGTTAATAGCGGGCATTCTGCTCAGCACCAGCCTGTGGGCTGCCATTGATACTTACCAGTTCGATTCGGTACAGCAGGAAGAGCAGTACCGCGATCTCACCGGTTCACTGCGTTGCCCTAAGTGTCAGAACAACAGCATTGCCGACTCCAATGCGATGATTGCCGCAGACATGCGTCTGAAAGTGTATGAGCTGATGAAGCAGGGCCAAAGTCGCCAGCAGATCATCGACTACATGGTGGCGCGCTACGGCAACTTCGTCACTTATGAACCCCCGGTTACCCCTTCAACGCTGATTTTGTGGGTGGGGCCGGCGCTGTTTGTGGTGCTGGGCGGCTTGATTATTATTCTGCGCAATCGCCGGGGGAAAACCCGTAGCGATCTCGATGACGATGAACAACAACGCCTTGCGGCGATTCTTAAGCGTGACGGGAAGCCGTAATGACTGGATTCTGGATTACCCTGATTATTTTGCTGGTGGCAGCCTCGGTGCTGTTTCTTCGCGCGGGCTGGCGTCAACGTGAAGCCAGCAGCGGCGATCGCGATCGCCTGAATACCGATTTTTACCAGCAGCGCCTGCGCGAACTCGAACGCGATGAAGAAGAAGGCGTGGTTGCTGAGCGTCCCGAGATGGTACGTGAACTGCAACAAACGCTGCTCACCGATGTGCCAAACGAGCACGCGGCTCGCATCCATCACAGTAGCCGTTGGGTGCTATTGCCGGGTTTGATTGTATTGTTGCTGGTGTCGGTTGGCTTTTACCTGAAGACCGGTGGACTGGCGCAACTGGCCGGTTGGGTTAGCGTACAGCAGGAATACCCTCAGTTGCGTGCCCGTGTGATGGATCCCAAAGCGGCGCCCTTAACCATGGAAGAGTTGGCTCGCCTACAATTAGGGTTGCGCACCTCATTGCAAGACGATCCGCAAAACCTCAATGACTGGACGATGCTGGGCCGCCTTGGCATGGTGCTGAATAACGCGACCAATGCCAGCCAGGCCTTCCAGCGCGCATTGCAACTGGCACCTGATAATCTGGAACTGCAGCAGGATTATGCCGAAGTCCTGACGCGCTCCAGCGATCCGCAGGACAACCGCCAGGCCAATGTGATGCTGAAAGATCTGCTAAAACGCGACCATAGCAACGTGCGCACCCTGAGCTTGTTGGCATTTAATGCTTTTGAGCAGCAGCAATATGATCAAGCGATTGGCGCCTGGCAGGTGATGCTGAAGCTTCTGCCCGCGGGTGACAAGCGCATTACCATGATAGAGCGCAGCATTGAACAAGCGAAAACTGATGCGGGACAGCAAAATAGTCACCTGGCATTGACGGTGAGTTTAACCTCGCAGGCAGAAAAAATGTTACCGCAAGGCGGAGTGTTGTATATTTCTGTGTCTGACGGTGTTTCACCGGTGCCTGTGGCTGTGAAGCGTTTACCGCTGAGCCATTTCCCGTTATCGCTCACGCTGGATGACAGCAACGCCATGATGCCCGATCGCCTGCTTTCGGCGCAGCATCAGGTGCAGGTCAGGGTGCGTATTTCGCGCGATGGTAGCGCCAATCCTCAGTCGGGAGACTGGTTTGGCTTAAGCGCGCTCACCCCCTGGGATGGTCATCAGCAACTGGCTGTGGAGATTAATCAACAGCAGCCCTGAAGCGATACATTATTCAACCGCACAGGGAGATAAGAATGAATAACCGCCTGACCGGTCTGGCGCTGGCCAGCTTGCTGCTGGTGGGATGTGCCAGTTCCAAACCGGCCGATCCAACGCAGCCTGCGCAGCGTAGCGATCCGCTCGAAGGCTTTAACCGCACGATGTTTAATTTCAACATGAACGTGCTGGATCCTTATGTGGTGCGCCCGGTGGCGGTTGCCTGGCGTGACTATGTGCCGGTTCCTGCGCGCAGTGGCATGAGCAACTTCCTCGGCAACCTGGATGAACCTGCCAGTATGCTGAACTCGATTCTGGTGGGTGAACCGCGCCAGGCAGGAATCCACTTCACGCGTTTCTTCCTCAATACCGTATTGGGCTTGGGCGGATTTATCGATGTGGCGGGCAAAGCGAATCCTGAACTGGCGCGAGAAGTTCCGCACCACTTCGGGAGTACTCTGGGTCGTTACGGGGTGGGCTATGGTCCTTATGTGGTTCTGCCGGGTTATGGCAGCTTCACGGTGCGTCAGGATGGCGGCGACTATGTCGATACGCTTTATCCGGTGCTGAGTTGGCTGACCTGGCCGATGTCGATTGGTAAATGGACACTGGAAGGTGTGGAAACACGTGCACAGCTGTTGGATTCCGATGCCATCCTGAAACAGCAGCAGGATCCGTATGCGTTTATCCGCAACGCCTACTTCCAGCGTAATGATTTCCTCGCCAACGGCGGGAAGTTAAAACCGGAAGAGAATCCGAACGCCAGTGCGATTCAGGATGACTTGAAGGACATCGATTCACAGTAATGCCAAACATGACAGACCTGAAATGGCGACCTTAAGTGTCGCCATTTTTTTTAGCAAATTAGTATTAATTTGTGATTAATTAGTCATAGTTAGAATCGCTTCACAGTAATTTTTGGTCCTATTCCAATTCCCTTCGTTTAGTACGTTTAATGTCACAATTACTTAACAAAGTGAACAATACCACTGGCTGATCATTTTCCTGCTCGCTAACGTAGAGTGAATTAAAACAGTGTTTTATTTCATTTCTTCAGCAAGGAATCGCCATGACGGACAGCACTTCTACCGCAACGAAAACGGCAATACCCGAGCATGAAAGCGCTCAGATGACACTCAGTGTGGGCCAGCGCTGGTTCCAGCTGATGCTAGTGGTTCTGGCGGCAGGGACGATTTATCCACTTCTCTATCTACGCCAATATTATCAGCCGACATTGATCGCCTATTTCAGCATCAACGATCTGCAACTTGGCCAGCTCTACTCGATGCTTGGCACCGTATTTGTATTGAGTTATTTACCCAGTGGTTGGCTGGCGGATCGCATTGCCCCGCGCATCCTGATCTGTTTCTCCCTTTTCACAACCGGACTCTTAGGTTTTCTTTATGCCAGCCAACCGCCTTTCCCGCTGTTACTGTTGATCTTTGCCTGCTGGGGGCTCACCACAGGATTAACCTTCTGGTCCGCTGTCATCAAGCGTGTGGGCGCCATTGCTCAGTCTAATGAGCGCGGAAGGTTTTTCGGCATACTGGATGGCGGGCGTGGCATGGTCGAAGCTTCTCTCGCCACGGTCGCGGTGGCTTTGTTTGGCTGGTACGCGTCTCAGGGGTTGGAGCAAACGGGCTTCCGCCATGTGATCCTGATGTACGCCACACTGTGCGTGGTTTTAGCCGTCATCCTGGCGTTTATCCGCGATCCTTCCGTGACGCACGCTCAGCCGCGAGCAGCCACTCGCCAGGGAAATCTGTGGCAGGATTTTAAAACCATCGCGGGCAAGCCTAACCTTTGGCTCCTCGCCAGCGTGGTGTTCTGTGGCTACCAGCTGTTTTGGTCAACGTACAATTTCTCTGCGTATTTAAGAACATCTGATTATGGTGTCACTGCGGCACTGGCCGCATTTATTACCGCAGGGAAAATGTGGATGCGCCCGATTGGGGGCATTGGCGGTGGCTGGTTGGCGGATAAAATCTCGCGCGCTGGCGTACTTTGTGGCGTGCTGATTTGCGGTGCTTTAGGCGTCACAGGGCTGATTTTACTGCCATCGGGCATTCCGCATGGGGCGTTAATTGCATTTGTGCTGTTGGTGGGGATGTTCGCTTATGCCGTGCGCGGGCTTTACTGGGCATTACTCGATCGCTGCGATATCCCACCTCACTGTACCGGCTTAGCCATTGGTTTAGTTTCCGTCATTGGCTACTCACCCGATATCTATCTTCCACTGCTTAGCGGCTATCTCACACAGCATTTTCCAGGCGCGACGGGATACCGTTTTTTCTTTGCCTACATCGTTTTTATAACGCTATGCGGCGCTTTTGGTGCCTGGCGTTTACACGTTCGTTTTAAAATCAAAGAGGAAGCCTGATGAAAGTTATCTCAATGGAAACCCATGTGGTTGCCGTCCCTCCACCGCATTTGGGTGGCATGTATTGGCTGTTTGTGAAGTTGAAGACCGATGACGGCATCGAGGGGGTTGGAGAAATTTATGCTGCAACGTTTCACCCGGACGCCATGGTGCCGATCATTCAGGACGTGTTTGAACGCTATCTGTTAGATCAGGATCCGCATCACACAGAACGGCTGTTTCGCCAGACCTACTCAAGTGGTTTCACCCAAAGGCCCGATCTCACCATGATGGGCGTGGTGAGCGGTCTTGAGATGGCCTGCTGGGATATTATCGGTAAGGCGGCGAACAAACCGGTGTATCAACTGCTTGGTGGTCTGGTTCAGCCACGTTTACGCTCCTACACCTATCTGTATCCCACCAATGCGCGAGGAGAATATGACTATGACGATCCAGATCTGGCGGCGGAGTGCGCCGCCGAGAATGTGAGGAAAGGCTTCACCGCCGTGAAGTTTGATCCTGCCGGACCTTACACTGCCTACTCCGGTCATCAGCTTTCGCTGGAAGTGCTGGATCGTTGTGAGCTGTTCTGTAAGCGCATTCGCGAAGCAGTGGGCAGCAAAGCCGATCTATTATTCGGCACGCATGGGCAGATGGTGCCTTCATCTGCCATTCGCCTGGCTAAGCGGCTGGAAAAGTTCGATCCGCTGTGGTTTGAAGAACCTGTCCCGCCGGGACAACCCGAGGCGATGGGCGATGTCGCGCGGCACACTTCCATTCCTATTGCGGCGGGTGAGCGCCTCACCACCAAATACGAATTCCACCAACTGCTGCAGGCTGGAGCGGCCAGCATCATACAGATGAATGTGGCGCGCGTCGGTGGATTACTGGAAGCGAAGAAGATTGCTGCGCTGGCAGAAGTGCACTACGCGCAGATGGCACCGCACCTCTACAATGGTCCGATTGGTGCCGCTGCCAGTATTCAACTGGCAGCCTGTACGCCCAACTTCCTTATCCAGGAGAGCATTGGAACCTGGGATGGCTTCCATGCGACCATCCTTAAACAACCGATTCAATGGGAAGAGGGTTACATCATTCCTTCTACTGAACCGGGGTTAGGCGTGGAGCTGAACATGGAGGTGGTGAAGCAAAACTCGCCTTACCATCATCGGCGATTGCATCTGCAAATGGCGGAGAGCCCAGCGGATGTGAAAGATCTGGCTCCAGCAAAAGGATAACGCAATAAAAAACGGCGACATCTCTGTCGCCGTTTTTCACACTGTTGGCAGCATCAGAACTTGTAGTTAAAGTTCGCGCCGTACAGCCAGGCTTTACCCTCGGAGTTAAAGGTATAAGGGCCTTCTTTCACGGTGACTTTCTGGCCGTGCATGTAAGAGATACCAAGGTCGACTGACGCATTTTCGTTGAAGGCGTAAGAAGCACCGGCGCTCAACCACAGACGGTCCTGATCCGGAATTGAGATCGAGCGTTTGTCAGCGGGAACCGGGCTGTCATCAAATGCGATACCGGTACGGAAGGTCCAGTTATCGTCGTAGAAGTAAGTGGTACCCAGTGCGATGCGATAGGCATCTTTAAAGCCTTCATCCTTATAGAACAGCGTCTGGCCGTTGCTGCCCGTGGCCTTCAGTTCCTGGAACTGGCTCCAGCTGGTATAGGTCAGGCTGTAGTGAACGGCCCACTGTGGTGCCACTTTATGCCAGCCCGACACTTCCCACATCTCTGGCAGGTTCAGCGTGAGTGAACCCGGAATGGTTTGGCCGCTGGTGCCGTATGGCAGTCCTAAGGCAATCGCCTGCGGTGTACCGTTGTAAGCGGTTGGAATGCTGCTCTTATAATCGCCGTCAAAATCGATTTTTACTTCTGAACGATAGGTGAAGCCGAAGCGGTTGTTTTTATCCACTTCATACAGGATACCGGCGTTCCAGCCGTAGCCCCATTCATCACCTTTCAGGTGGGCAACCTGAGTATCAGCTGGCATGCCGACGCGAGCGCCTGCTTCACCCGCATAACGTTCGATTTTTGCTTTAGCGTAAACCGCATCAAAGCCAACACCAAAGCTGAAGTGCTCATTCAAACGATAAGCCGTGCTAAGGTTAAAGTTACCTGTCATCAGGTCGGTTTTACCACCGTAGCCGCCAGCGGTGTAACCGTCATTGAACTCTGTCGCCAGACCATAGTTAGAGGTGACGGATGCGCCTACCCACCACTGATCGTTAATCGGATGAACATAATGGAGGTTAGGGATCCACTGATTCGGTGCGATGTTTTTCGCATTCAGGCTGTTGCCGGTTGGGCTCTGGCCGCTGATATCAACTTCCGGATCAATATAAACGGTACCGATGGAGAAAGAAGGGCGATCCATCAATGCCATGGTCGCCGGGTTACGACTGGCAGATGCGGCGGTATCGCCCATCGCACCTTCACCCGAATAAGCACGACCTAAACCAATTGCTGAGAATTCATTAAGTTGAAAGCCTGCGGCGTAAACTTGGGAAGAAATAAGCGCCACTGCAGCTGCCACAGCTGACTTTGCAAACAGGTTCTTATGGTTCATGACCACAACCTCATCTGGATTTATTATTAAACGTTGTTACGTCGCGTAACAAAGGACGGCGGATTGTAGGGACTGATGACAAAGGCACATATCAGACCAGTGCGACGAGTATAGGTCTGACCTGTGTATTTGTTGCAATAATGTTTTTTAAATATTTCCGATTTGATCGATAAAATCAGATCTGCTTAACAAAATCTTGTCGATGCCCATCTAGCATAGCGGTCAAATTTGTTCTGGATCAATTTTTAGTGTGATATTCGTCACTTAGCCGCTGAGAGATAGAAGCCAGGCCGCGCGGGGCGTACACTTTGTGTCAGAAAATGATCCGATTGTGTCTATTTATCGTCAGGAGAAAACAATGACTGATGCCATTAAAAAATGCAGTGCCACGGAAACGGCGGCTTGCTGCTGCGTAGATGTTGGCACCGTAATGGACAATACCGATTGCACGGCGAGCTGGTCTGGCGCTTTTGCCGATCGTCATGCGGCTGAAGCGATGCTGAAGCACCTGACGGACAAAGCGCGTCAGGTTGAATCCGAGCCTTGCGTGATTCAAGCCGAGTTCGTTGAAGAAGCGCCAGGCATACGCCTGAATGTTGATTTCACTTTTGCCTGCCAGGCTGAGACCCTCATTTTTCAACTCGGCTTACGCTAATCCTGTCGCTGCCGGAAGCCCTTCCGGCAGCGTTTTCTCTTTTTCGTGTCTTCCCTCGCACTTTTTTTCTTCTGTTATTGGCGACTTAGCGACACCTGGTTAACACTGATGATCAGGTCAGACCTGTTTGGCAATGATGCTACGGTCGTAAATTACAGGTGAGTGCAATGAGCAAAGCGCAGCCGCTGCTGACGCGTCAGAGCGAACGTATCGCCATAACCCATGGATTACGCACGCCTTTCGCTCGTCAGGCGAGTGATTTTCATGGCATTTCCGCGCTGGAGTTGGGACGCATGGTGGTGTCAGAACTGATGGCACGCAGCGAGTTATCGGTAGACGTTATTGACCAGCTGGTATTCGGCCAGGTGGTGCAGATGCCGGAAGCGCCTAATATTGCGCGCGAAATCGTGCTGAGCAGCGGATTGAGCGTTCACACCGATGCTTACAGTGTCAGTCGTGCCTGTGCCACCAGTTTTCAGGCGGTGGCGAATGTGGCGGAAAGCCTGATGGCGGGCACCATTGATGCAGGTATTGCCGGTGGCGCAGACTCCTCATCGGTACTGCCCATTGGCGTCAGTAAAACGCTGGCGCGCGCGCTGGTCGATCTCAACAAAGCGCGAACCTTTAGCAAAAAGCTGCAAATTCTACGCCGCCTGCGCCCCCGTGATTTGCTACCGGTGCCTCCTGCGGTGGCGGAGTATTCCACGGGTTTACGTATGGGGGATACCGCCGAGCAGATGGCGAAAACCCATGGCATCACGCGTGAGCAGCAAGACACCCTGGCGTTGCGCTCACATCAGCATGCAGCGCGTGCCTGGCAATCAGGCGTGCTGGCGCAGGAAGTGATGACTGCCTTTGTACCGCCATGGAAAGCACCGATCGAGCAGGATAACAACATTCGCTTTAACGCCAGCGCCAGCGATTACGCCAGGCTGCGATCAGCTTTTGATCGCCACCACGGTTCTGTCACGGCAGCCAACAGCACACCGCTAACGGATGGCGCCGCCGCAGTGATTTTGATGCGTGAAGGCCGCGCACGTGAGCTGGGGATTACCCCGATCGGCTATCTGCGCAGCTACGCGTTTACCGCGATTGATGTCTGGCAGGACATGTTGCTGGGTCCTGCTTACGCCTCGCCGCTGGCGCTGGATCGCGCGGGTATCACGCTCAATGACCTCACGTTAATCGATATGCACGAAGCCTTTGCTGCGCAGACGCTGGCGAACCTGAAAATGTTCCGCGATGAGCGTTTTGCGCGCGAGGTACTGAATCGCCCGCATGCCTTGGGTGAAGTCAATGAAGAACGTTTCAATGTGCTGGGCGGCTCCATTGCTTACGGCCATCCGTTTGCTGCCACTGGCGCGCGCATGATCACCCAAACGTTGCATGAACTGCGGCGGCGCGGCGGGGGATTGGGCTTGGTAACCGCCTGTGCAGCAGGCGGATTAGGCAGTGCAATGGTTCTGGAGGCCGAATAATGAGTGCATCTGCATTCCATTTACATATGCGCCTCGATCATGTCGGCATCATCACCATCGACGTGCCGGGCGAAAAGATGAACACGTTAAAAGCGGAGTTTGTCCCACAAATAAAAGCGGTGCTGGCTGAAGCGCGCAGCAATCCCAGATTGGCGGGATTGGTATTGATCTCTGGCAAAAGCGATAACTTTGTTGCCGGTGCAGATATCAGCATGATCGCGGATTGTCAGACGGCAGAAGAAGCGGAAGCCCTGGCGCGACAGGGGCAAGAGGTGATGGCGCAGATCGCGGCATTGCCCTTCCCGGTGGTTGCGGCAATCCACGGTGCCTGTCTTGGCGGCGGGCTGGAGTTGGCGCTGGCCTGCAGCGCACGCATCTGCACGCTGGATGATAAAACCCGCTTGGGCCTGCCGGAAGTGCAGTTGGGTCTGTTACCTGGCTCAGGCGGGACGCAGCGCCTGCCAAAACTGATTGGTGTGCCGCAAGCGCTACCGCTGATCCTGAGTGGTAAACAGCTGCGTGCTAAACAGGCGTTGAAACTGGGTGTCGTTGATGATGCGGTGCCACAATCCATCTTGCTGGAAACGGCGATTGCACGTGTGCATAAAGGAAAGATCGTTCGCCGTGAGCTGTCACGTCGTGACCGCCTGATGCAGGCGCCACTGGCACGCTCGCTGTTATTCGCGATGGCAAAACGTCAAACCGACAGCAAAACGCAGGGCAATTACCCTGCGGCGGATCGCATTCTGCATGTGGTGCGCACGGGTCTGGAGCAGGGCAGCGATGCCGGGCATGCAGCGGAAGCGCGTGCCTTTGGCCAGCTGGCGATGACACCGGAATCCGCGGCGCTGCGCAGTCTGTTTTTTGCATCGACCGCGATGAAGAAAGACGCCGTGGCCGAGGCTGAACCACGCACATTGCAACACATCGGCGTGCTCGGTGGCGGATTAATGGGCGGTGGCATTGCCAGTGTGACGGCGCTGAAAGCCGGTTTGCCAGTAAGGATTAAAGACGTCAATCTCAATGGTGTGAACCACGCATTGCAATATAGCTGGGACCTGCTGAGCCAAAAAGTGAAACGGCGTCAGCTTAAACCGGCTGAGCGTCAGCAACAGATGGCGCGTATCAGCGGCGGTATCGATTATCAGGGGTTCAGCCAGCGCGATTTGGTGATTGAGGCGGTTTTTGAGGATTTAACCCTGAAGCAGCAGATGGTGGCGGATATCGAAAGTCATTGCCAGCCGCATACCATCTTTGCTTCCAACACCTCCTCGTTACCGATTGGCGATATTGCCGTCAACGCGCAGCGTCCCGAGAACGTCATTGGCCTGCACTATTTCAGTCCGGTGGACAAAATGCCGCTGGTGGAAGTGATTCCGCATGTGGGGACGTCGGCAGAAACGCTAGCGACCACGGTGCAGCTAGCGCGCCAGCAGGGTAAAACAGCGGTGGTAGTGGCCGATAAACCCGGTTTTTACGTCAATCGCATCCTCGCGCCCTATATAAATGAAGCCATGCGCTGCTTGCTGGAAGGGGAGCCGGTGGAGCATATCGATCGTGCGTTAGTGAAGTTCGGTTTTCCGGTCGGGCCGTTACAGTTACTGGATGAAGTTGGCATTGATGTCGGCAGCAAAATCAGTCCGATTTTGCTGCAGGCTTATGGCGAGCGTTTCAGCGCACCCGATGCGGTGAATGCCATCCTGGCCGATGGCCGCAAAGGGCGTAAAAACCAGAAAGGATTTTACCTTTACAACGCGGCTCGCTGGCCGGGAAAACGCAAAGTCGATGACTCAATTTATAGCCTGATTAACGTCAAGCCGCAGGCAAAGCAGAGCGAAGAACAGATTGCACAACGCTGCGTGATGATGATGCTGAATGAGGCCGCACGCTGTCTGGACGAGTCTGTGGTGCGCAATGCTCGGGATGGTGATATCGCGGCGGTATTTGGCATCGGCTTCCCGCCTTTTCTTGGCGGGCCGTTCCGCTATATGGATCAACGCGGCGTCAGCGAAATCGTCAATACATTACGTGCATTAATGCAGCAACATGGCGATCGTTTCGCGCCCTGTGACGCTTTAATGGCAATGTCAGAAGCGCAAACGAATTTTTACACTTCTGCACAAATTTGAATAGGCGCACAGATTCAGCGGGTTAGTTATGGTGCCATGAAGAAGGTGGTGCGGCACCATTCTGAGATGTGCTTATTTAATAAACAACCGGTTGACTATACTGAAGCCATTGGGGTAAAACACAGCGTTCATTCGCAGAATGAAGCGTCTGGTGCTGTGGTACCCGACGATATCGACAAACAACAGCGGTGCTTTATGCAAGTTTTTATCATGCGTCATGGCGATGCAGCTCTGGAAGCAGCGAGTGATTCAGTACGCCCACTCACAATCTGTGGCTGTGACGAATCGCGCCAGATGGCGAGCTGGCTAAACGGCCAGGCGCTGGATATTGAAAGGGTATTAGTCAGCCCTTATCTTCGTGCAGAGCAGACGCTCGCCACGGTACGCGAGGCACTGAAGCTGCCAGAAGGGCAGGATGTGCTGCCAGAACTGACGCCGGGTGGCGATCCGGGCATGGTGGCCTGTTATCTGCAGGCGCTGGCGCAGCAGGGTGTTAAATCAGCTTTAGTGATTTCGCATCTGCCGCTGGTGGGCTATCTGGTTTCAGAGCTCTGCCCGCAGGAAGCGCCTCCGATGTTCGCTACGTCGGCAATTGCCTGCGTGAATTTTGATGCAGAGGCCTGTGAAGGCAAACTGGAGTGGCAGGTCAGCCCGTCAAAACTGGCTAAAGCAATGTAAACTCGCCGTGCGTGAGATCTCTATGGGCCGCCTTATGCGGCCCTTTCCTTTTTAGGGCTAAGGCAGTTCCGGCGGTTGCCACTCTTCAACTTCAATCAACACCAGCAGAGCGGCATCACCGCCAAACAGCTTCGGTGCCTGATGAAATGCCATGACGTGCGGATGTTGCGCCAGCCACAGCGGTGTTTGCTGCTTGAGGATATGCTTACCGTGCCCGGTCATCACGCTGGCACAAAACAGGTGTTCACGGCGGCAGGCGGCAATGAGCGCCCCCAGCTCCTGTTTGGCCTGCTGCTGTCTTAAACCATGAAGATCGAGAAAAATCTCCGGCGTGTAATCGCCGCGTCGCAATTTCTTCAGCTCGTAATGACTGACATCCGCGCGCACATAACGCATCGGCCCCTCGCTGGAGAGTAAAGGCTGAAACTCATCTGAGAAGTAGTGACTGTTATCGGCCTGCTCGGAAAGTAATCTTTTCAGCGGGACTTCGCGGGTTTTCACTACCGGTTTGTGCACGATAGTGTCTTGTTTCAGCTTACGCGTTCCGCTCATCAACTCACGAAACAGCGCCTGATCGTCCTGGTTTAGGGGCGTCTTCTTACTCATGGCTCAAAATAGGGTTAAAGGGCTGGTTAACAGCCGGTGGCATACCTTAACGCTTAGCGTTAACAAATGTCAGCTTTTTCGCCTTGCTGCGCTGAATTCTGCCCGGCTTCGTGGCACACTATCGGCCGATTGATTTTAAGGCCTGCGGAGGGCTACGTGGACAAGATTTTCGTCGATGAGGCAGTGAGTGAACTGCACACCATTCAGGATATGCTGCGCTGGGCTGTCAGCCGTTTTTCGGCGGCAGGCATTTGGTACGGCCACGGCACGGATAATCCCTGGGACGAAGCAGTCCAACTGGTTCTGCCTACGCTCTGGCTGCCGCTGGATATCCCCGAAGATATGCGCAATGCGCGCCTGACGGCCAGCGAGCGTCACCGCATTGTTGAACGTGTGATTCGTCGCGTAAACGAGCGCATTCCAGTGGCCTATCTCACCCATAAAGCCTGGTTCTGTGGTCACGAGTTCTATGTCGATGAACGCGTGTTAGTGCCACGTTCACCGATTGGCGAGCTGATTGAAAACCGCTTTGCCGGACTGATCGGTGAACAACCGCATCACATTCTCGACATGTGTACCGGCAGCGGCTGCATCGCGATTGCCTGCGCTTACGCCTTCCCGGAAGCGGAAGTCGACGCGGTGGATATCTCCACGGATGCACTGGCGGTGGCTGAGCAAAATATTGAAGAACATGGCCTTATCCATCACGTTACGCCCATTCGCGCCGATCTGTTCCGCGGCCTGCCGCAGGTGAAATACGATCTGATCGTCACCAATCCACCGTACGTGGATGCGGAAGATATGGACGATCTGCCGAATGAATATCGCCATGAACCGGAACTGGGCCTGGCAGCAGGCAGTGATGGTCTGAAACTGGTGCGCCGAATTCTCGCCTGTGCGCCGGATTATCTGAGTGAGCAGGGCGTGCTGATTTGCGAAGTGGGCAACAGCATGGTGCATATGATGGATCAGTACCCGGATGTGCCGTTTACCTGGCTGGAGTTCAATAACGGCGGTGACGGTGTGTTTATGCTGACGCGCGAGCAGATCGTCGCGGCTCAGCATCACTTCTCCTTCTACAAAGACTAAAAAAATGGGGCGAAACATCGCCCGCAACATCGCAACAAGGAACCACAATGGCCGGTAACAGCATTGGACAAGTTTTTCGCGTGACCACCTTTGGCGAGTCGCATGGTATTGCGCTGGGCTGCATCGTTGATGGTGTGCCGCCAGGCATTCCGCTCACGGAAGCGGATATTCAGCACGATCTCGATCGCCGCCGCCCGGGGACGTCGCGCTACACCACACAGCGCCGCGAACCGGATCAGGTGAAAATTTTGTCCGGCGTGTTTGAGGGCGTCACCACGGGCACCTCTATCGGCCTGCTGATTGAAAATACTGACCAGCGTTCGCAAGATTACGGCGCAATCAAAGATCTGTTCCGCCCCGGCCATGCGGATTACACCTACGAACAAAAATATGGCCTGCGCGACTATCGCGGTGGTGGGCGCTCCTCAGCGCGCGAAACCGCGATGCGCGTGGCTGCGGGTGCGATTGCCAAAAAATATCTGCAAATGAAGCACGGTATTCAGGTGCGTGGCTATCTGGCACAGATTGGTGATGTGGCCTGCGAGCTGAAAGACTGGAACATCGTTGAAGAGAACCCGTTCTTCTGCCCGGATGCCTCGAAGCTGGATGCGCTGGACGAACTGATGCGCGGCCTAAAGAAAGAGGGTGACTCGATCGGTGCCAAAGTCACGGTGATGGCGGAAAACGTGCCACCGGGACTGGGCGAGCCGGTATTTGATCGTCTGGATGCCGATTTGGCTCATGCGTTGATGAGCATCAACGCGGTAAAAGGCGTGGAAATCGGTGACGGTTTCGCGGTGATTAACCAGCGCGGTAGCCAGCATCGTGATGAGATTCGTGCTGACGGTTTCCAGAGCAACCACGCGGGTGGCATTTTGGGTGGCATCAGCAGCGGCCAGACCATCAGTGCGAATCTGGCAATGAAACCCACTTCCAGCATCACCGTGCCGGGTAAAACCATCACGCGTGAGGGCGAAGAAGTGGAGATGATTACTAAAGGTCGCCACGATCCTTGCGTGGGCATTCGTGCGGTGCCCATTGCCGAAGCGATGATGGCGATTGTGTTGATGGATCACCTGCTGCGTCAGCGTGCGCAGAACGGTGACGTCAACAGCAGCGTTCCGCGCTGGTAAGTCACTGATGCGCCGCCTGCTCACTATCGTTGCCGCGCTGTTGTGCAGTGCGGCTGCCTTTGCTGCCACGCCCTGGCAGCAAATTCATCAGCCGATTGCTGGCAGCCCACAGTCGATTGGCGGGTTTGCCAACGGCTGTATTGTCGGTGCACAGCAATTGCCTCTCAATTCACCTAACTATCAGGTCATGCGCCAGGATCAGCGGCGTTATTACGGCCATCCCGATCTGATTGCTTTTATTCAACGTCTTAGTACCCAGGTGCATCAGTTGCAGCTGGGGCAAGTGTTAATTGGTGATATGGGCATGGCGGCCGGCGGGCGCTTCAGCAGTGGGCATGCCAGCCATCAAACCGGGTTGGATGTCGATATCTGGTTGCAGCTGCCGCAAAATCGCTGGACGGCGCAGCAACTGCTGAAGCCACAGCCGCTGGATTTGGTGGCACCGGATGATAAGCAAGTGATTGCACGTCATTGGCAGCCGCGGATTGCCAGCCTGATCAAGCTGGCGGCGAAAGATGACGAAGTAACGCGCATCTTCGTCAATCCGGCGATTAAAAAGCAGCTTTGTGCAGATGCTGGAAGCGATCGTGCATGGCTGAATAAAGTGCGCCCGTGGTTTGCCCATCGTGCCCACATGCACGTGCGTCTGCGCTGTCCGGCTGGCAGTCTGGAGTGCGAAGATCAGGCAGCACCGCCGCCGGGTGATGGTTGTGGCGCAGAGTTAGACAGTTGGTTCCTGCCGAAAAAACCGGGTAGCACGCCGCCTGTGAAGAAAACGCCGCCGCCGTTGCCGCCATCCTGTCAGGCATTATTAGATCGTCATTTACTCTAGCCTTGACGCTTCCTGTTGCAGCAGCATTGGCAACGTTCTCTCTCCCAGGCACGGATGTTTGTGAGACCAGGAGAGAGCACGGATGCCCAGCCTGCAATATTAACGGTCGGGTTAACTTTACGAGAAAAAAATGGACCTATTTGTTGTTAGCCCACTGTTGCTGGGCGTGTTGTTTCTGGTTGCGGTGCTGGCAGCGTTTATCGACTCCATCGCCGGCGGTGGTGGCTTACTCACCGTTCCTTCATTACTCGCTGCGGGGCTCTCTCCTGCTCAGGCTTTAGCCACCAATAAGTTGCAGTCGGTAGGCGGATCTTTCTCTGCCAGCCTCTATTTTGTGCGTCGCGGCGCGGTGAAACTGCGTGAACAGCGACTGAACATTGCCATGACCTTTATCGGCGCAGTCTGTGGCACGGTTCTGATTCAGCATATTCAGGCGGAGGTGCTGCGACAAATTCTGCCGCTCCTGCTGATCAGCATCGGTTTATGGTTCCTGCTGATGCCGCGGCTGGGCGAGTCGGATCGTGAACATCGCCTGCAGGGGATCGCTTTTGCGCTGGTCGGCGGTGGTTGCGTCGGTTTTTACGACGGCTTTTTTGGTCCGGGTGCCGGTTCATTCTATGCATTGGCGTTTGTGACGCTAAGTGGCTTCAATCTTGCCAAGGCCACCGCCCACGCCAAAGTCCTAAATTTCACCTCCAATTTCGGCAGTCTGCTGTTCTTTATGTTCGGCGGAAAGGTGGTGTGGGGCACAGGCGTGATCATGTTGATTGGCGCATTCGTGGGTGCGCGTATCGGCGCCAGACTGGTGCTGAGCCGGGGTCAGAAGCTGATCCGCCCGATGGTGGTGACTGTATCCGCCGTGATGAGCGCCAAATTATTGTGGGATAGTCATGGCAGCGCGTTGCTGGCGTGGATAGCCACGCTGTAAAGCAGTACTCGTCAAGAACGGCTGCCAATGCGACAATGGCGCTAATTTTTTTAAAGATTAAAATATTATGAGTACAGAACATCATTACCAGCAGCTGGTGGATATTTTTGATGGCTGCTTTGTTGAAGACTTTCAGACCCGTCTAATTAAAGGCGATGACGAACCTATTTATCTTCCAGCGGATGAGGAATCACCGTGGAACCGCGTGGTGTTTGCTCACGGTTTCTACGCCAGCGCGCTGCACGAAATTTCTCACTGGTGTATTGCCGGTGAAGCGCGTCGCAAGCTGGTGGATTTTGGTTATTGGTACTGCCCGGATGGGCGGGATGCGCAAACGCAAAGTCAGTTCGAATCAGTGGAAGTCAAGCCACAGGCGCTGGAATGGTTGTTCTGTGTCGCGGCAGGCTTCCCCTTCAATGTCAGTTGTGACAACCTCGAAGGCGATTGTGAACCCGACCGCATCGCGTTCCAGCGCAAGGTCCATGCTCAGGTGATCACCTATTTTGAGCAGGGTATCCCGGCACGTCCGGCTCGCTTTATCGATGCGTTAGCCAGCTATTACGGTACGCCAGCACTGACGGCGGCACACTTCCCGTGGCCGGAAGATTTGTGATTCGCAAATATATTATTAATGACCCAAAGTCACCCGCGTTGCAGCATGACGGCGAATGAACAAACCCCGGGAACGCGAACCAGCGTGTAACGGGGTGAGGGCGTGATGCCAGCGCAGTAGCGGCGCGGCGTATCAAGGGTAATAAGGAACAAGACGATGATCGTAGAATTCGAATCCCGCATCCTGGCATTGATTGACGATATGGTTGATCACGCCAGTGACGACGAGCTGTTTGCCGGTGGCTATCTGCGTGGTCATCTGACCCTGGCGGTGGCTGAGATTGAAATCAGCGGTGAGCACACACCTGAAGCGCTGCAAATCCATGTGACCAACAGCCTGCAAAATGCGATTGCGGCGGGGGAACTGTCACCGCGCGATCAGGCGCTGGTGATTGGCATGTGGGATAATTTGTTCCAGCAGGCGCGTCAGACCGCCTGATAAGTCGGGGCGACCGCTCGCCCCGTCATCCTAGCGTCCCGCTTTCTTACCTTTCAGCAGTTTTCTTACCCAGTAACGATTCGGATTCAATGCCGCCAGCGTGGTGATATCCAGCGGTTGCGGCTCACCACTCATCTGTGCCGCCAGCACTTCCGCTGCCAGCGGCGCGCTGCACAAGCCGCGTGAACCCAGCGCACCCAGCACAAATAAACCAGTATGAACCGGTGCATCGGCAAGGGTTTCACCCCGTGCACGCTGCTCCGGCAAATCAGCGTATTGCGCCAGCGTTGCGGCGTAATTGGGCGCGCTGCCACTCATCGGTAAGTGATCGCGCGTGGCGCAGCGTACGCCGACACGCGCCTCGTTATCACTGATATCCACTTGCTGCGGCCACTGCGCATCCGGCAGGCAGTTCACCAGGCGCTGGCGATTTTCCTGCTGATCGTCAGCACGGAAATCGGTTGTGGTATCGCCGCGATGGTAGCTGGCCCCGATGCAGTGGGTATTGAAATGCGGGCTGACTGGCGTGAGATAGCCGTCATAGCAGAGTACGGTATTTAACGCGCCCAGCTCAGGATTGGTCGGCACATGACTGACCTGACCCGCCACCGCATATACGGGCAAGTCTTTGCTCTGCTCAATCTCTAGCAGGGCATGGCCATTGGCGATCACCACCTGCTGATGATTCACCGAGGGCTGCTCGCTGAAGTTCAGGGCCCACCCCTCAGTCGTCGTTTCCAGCGTGGTGACGCGATGCAGCCAGTGCAGGCGTAAACCCAGCGTTTGCGCATGCTCCAACAGGTTGCTGGTCAATTGCGACGGAGAGAGCCAGCCGCCTTGAGGATAGAAAATGCCACCACAACCGGTATCGACGCCCGCTAACTGCTGCGCGTCCTCCTTACTTACGCCGTACGCCACATCATGCGGCAATCCCATCTCCAGCATCTGGGCAATTTTATCGGCACTTTTGCTGTCCCAGCCGAGTTGCAACACACCGCTCCAGTCATGCTCGAACATCACCGGTAGCTGGTCGTACAAACGGCGGGCAAAGGTGAACGCCGCAGGGAAGAACGTAGCGAGAGCGGGATCGTGCTGATTAAGCAGCGGGTAAAGTGCGCCCTGACGATTGCCGGAAGCACCCAGCGCGGGCGCGGCATCGGCGCAATAAAGTGTTACCTTCCAGCCGCGGCGCAGCAGCGCCAGCGCCAGTACGGCACTCGCCACGCCACCGCCAACCAGCGCCACTTCCTGAGTGCGAGCCGCAGGGCGGGCGTACCATGGCTGGGTGTGGGGTAGGGCTGCAACCTGTTCCATTACGCCGGTCAACATTTCGCGCTTGTGACCAAAGCCTTTGCGTTTGGTCACCGTGAACCCAGCTTCCTGCAAACCACGGCGCACAAATCCGGCGGCAGTGAACGTTGCCAGCGTCCCGTCTGGACGCGCCAGACGCGCCATGGCGGCGAACAGTTCTGGCGTCCACATTTCCGGGTTTTTAGCGGGGGCAAAACCATCTAAAAACCATGCATCCACCTGAGCATTAAGACTGTCATCAAAGGTATTAATTAGCGCGTTAATATCACCGAGCCAGAGATCGAGCGTGACTTTACCGCTGTTGAACAGTAAACGCTGACAACCCGGCAGCGCCTGTAGCCACTGTTGCTGTAATTGTTCGGCCCATGGCGCCAGCTCGGGCCAGTGCGCATGTGCGGCAATCAGATCGGTTTGCGTCAGTGGGAATTTTTCGCAGCTGATGAAGTGCAGGCGCTTAAGTGTCGCGTCGGGGTGTTCGCTACAGAAGCGATCGAAGGCTTGCCACAGGGTGAGAAAGTTAAGACCAGTCCCAAAACCGCTCTCAGCGACGATAAAAAGATCGCGCGAATGTTGAGCAAAGCGGGCAGGAATATGGTTGCCATCAAGAAAAACATAGCGCGTCTCTTCCAGCCCATTGTCGTTGGAGAAATAGACGTCGTCGAATGCTCGGGAAACAGGTGTACCCTGATCATTCCAGTTTAATTGCGCGTGTTCAACCGGGGATAACTTCACGGGAAAGGCTCATATTTCAGGCAGTGGCGCGATTTTAACGACTGCCGTCACATGACGCAAATTTACAAAAGGAAATGGCTGATCGGACTTGTTCGGCTTACAACTGTAAGCTAGAGTGCACGTCAATCCAAAAGAAGTGGAATGAGGACTATTGAATGAAACGTGCAGTGATTACTGGCCTGGGTATCGTTTCCAGCATTGGTAATAACCAGCAAGAAGTGCTGGCTTCTCTGCGTGAAGGCCGTTCGGGTATCACCTTCTCTGAAGAGATGAGAGATATCGGTATGCGCAGCCACGTATGGGGCAACGTCAAACTGGATACCAACGGGCTCATCGATCGCAAAATCGTGCGTTTCATGAGTGATGCTTCAATCTACGCTTACCTGTCTATGGCGGAAGCGATTCAGGATTCCGGCCTGACTGATGAGCAATATCAGAACAACCCACGCGTGGGTCTGATTGCCGGTTCAGGCGGCGGTTCTCCGCGTTACCAGGTCTTCGGTGCCGATGCGATGCGTGGCCCGCGTGGCCTGAAAGCCGTTGGTCCTTATGTGGTGACCAAAGCCATGGGTTCAGGTGTATCAGCTTGTCTGGCTACCCCATTCAAAATCCACGGCGTGAACTACTCAATCAGCTCTGCCTGTGCCACTTCCGCACACTGCATCGGTAACGCGGTTGAGCAGATTCAGTTGGGTAAACAGGACATCGTGTTTGCTGGCGGCGGCGAAGAGCTGAGCTGGGAAATGGCCTGTGAGTTCGATGCGATGGGCGCACTGTCCACCAAATACAACGAAACGCCAGAAAAAGCTTCTCGTACCTATGATGCAAACCGTGATGGTTTCGTGATCGCAGGCGGCGGCGGCATGGTAGTGGTTGAAGAGCTGGAGCATGCTCTGGCGCGTGGCGCGCACATCTACGCTGAAATCGTCGGTTACGGCGCAACCTCAGACGGCGCAGATATGGTTGCACCTTCAGGCGAAGGCGCAGTGCGCTGCATGAAGATGGCCATGCAGGGCGTTGATACCCCAATCGATTACCTCAACACCCACGGCACCTCTACACCTGTTGGTGATGTGAAAGAACTGGGTGCGATTCGCGAAGTGTTTGGTGACAACTCACCGTACATTTCTGCGACCAAAGCCATGACTGGCCACTCACTGGGTGCAGCGGGCGTGCAGGAAGCGATCTACACCTTGCTGATGCTGGAGCATAGCTTCATCGCGCCAAGCATCAACATCGAAGAGATTGATGAAGCCGGTAAAGGCCTGAACATCGTGACGCAGCCGACTGAAAAAGCGCTGACCACCGTGATGTCCAACAGCTTCGGTTTCGGCGGCACCAACGCCACCTTGACCATGCGTAAGCTGCCAGCTTAATCGCGTGATCACAGTTTTCCAGGGGCCGGTCTATCCGGCCCCTGTTGTTTTTGACATTTCCCTCGCTGCTTGCCTACACTCATCCCATCTTGCCTGAAATAAAATAATCGTTTGTGCACATTATGAACCAAATAACCCGTTTTCGTCTGAATGCAAGACACGAACGTGTAAGAGGGTCTCGCTTGTCGCACACGCTCTGAACAAGGAGTTCATACCATCATGTCCACGGCTGCTGATACGCAGACGCAATCTGTGCTGCCTTTGGGTTGCATATCCTTTGCGGTATTTCTCACTTATTTAACCGCAGGGCTGGCGCTCCCGGTCATCCCGCTGTACGTGCATCAGGAATTGGGTATGAGCAACCTGATGGTGGGTGTTGCGGTAGGGATTCAGTTCTTTGCCACGCTGCTGACGCGCAGCTTCGCCGGACGCCGAGCCGATCAGCACGGTGCAAAGCTCACCACGCAACACGGTATGATCGCCATCGCGCTGGTGGGTGTGGCGTATCTGGCCGCGGCGCTGTTGCCCGTTTCGCCGTGGGCAAAATTTGGTTTGCTGGCAGTGGGGCGTTTGTTACTCGGATTTGGTGAAAGCTTGCTGCTCACCGGCAATCTGACCTGGGGCATGGGGTTGGTGGGCAGCAAACGATCCGGCCTGGTGATGTCGTGGAACGGTATGGCGATTTATGGATCGCTGGCAGCGGGCGCACCGCTGGGTTTGCTGATCAATCAGCATGGCGGATTTGCGGCACTCGGTGGTGTCGCGCTGTTACTGCCACTGCTCTCGCTGGCGATCAATAGCTGGGTCACTAAAGTGCCGGTGGTGGGTGGCGAACGCCCTTCATTGCTCAGCGTGGTGAAAACCATCTTTCAACCCGGCATGGCGCTGGCGCTCCAGGGCACCGGCTTCGCCGTGATCGGCACCTTTACCTCGCTCTATTTTGCTGCAGAAAACTGGGGCAATGCCGGTTTTGCCCTGACCGCATTTGGCTGTGCTTTTGTATTGGTGCGTGTTTTCTTTGGCGGCCTGCCGGATCGTCACGGTGGCGTCCGCGTCGCAATGATTTCGCTGCTGGTGGAAACCGCCGGTTTGCTGATGCTGGCATGTGCAACCTCTGGCTGGATGGCGCTGGTGGGTGCCGCGCTCACCGGTTGCGGCTGTTCACTGATTTTCCCGGCGCTCGGCGTCGAGGTGATCAAACGCGTCTCGCCACAAATTCGTGGCACGGCGCTGGGCGGTTTCTCTGCTTTCCAGGATATCGCTTACGGTGCCAGCGGCCCACTGACCGGCCTCCTCGCCACGGCATTGGGTTATGGCTCGGTCTACCTTGCGGGTGCCTGCTGCGCAGCCCTGGGCATTCTCGTCACCTGGTCGTTCGCGCGTAGCGCGACAGCAGCGTAACCAGTTTATCGCAGGCGCTGACAATCTCACCCGGCGTCAGCGCGGCAAAGCCCAGCAGCCAGCCCGATTGCGGCTGACTGCTGGTGTATAACGGCGACAGACGCGGCAACAGCAGACCAATTTCACTGGCCTGCTGCGTGAGTTGTGCTTCCTCACCCTGATGCAATGATACCGTCAGCTGCAGCCCGCCAGATGCCTGCAGCGGCGTCAGCCACGGCTGCAGGCGCGTGTTGATCTGCTCCAGCAATCGATCGCGGCGACTGTGATAAAGCTGACGCATTAGCCGCAGGTGGCTGGCAAAATGACCTTGCTGCAGAAACTCTGCTGTGATCGCTTGCGGCAACAGCGCGCTGTGTCCATCAAGAATGCTGCGTGCGCGACCAACGGCATCCACCAGCGCTGGCGGGACCACCATCCACGCCAGTCGCAGGGAGGGGAAGAGCGTTTTGGAAAAGGTGCCGAGGCAGATAACCCGGCTATGATTCTCCAGGCCCTGCAAGGCGGGAATCGGGCGATCGTCATAGTGAAACTCACTGTCGTAATCATCTTCTATCAACCAGCTTTGATGTTGGCGCGCCCAGTCGAGCCATTGCAGACGGCGGGTCAGGCTCATCGCGGTGCCGGTGGGATAGTGATGTCCCGGCGTCAAATAAACCAGCCTGGCATCGCCTTCCAGCGGTATTGCCCCTTCGCCATCCAGCGGCATCGCGCGGCAGTGTGCACTCGCCGCGAGGAATGCGTTACGCGCGCCAGGATAGCCCGGCTCCTCAAGCCAGACTTCATCATTGGCATCCAGCAACATCAGTGCCAGTAACTGCAAGGCCTGCTGTGAACTGGTTAGGATCACCACTTGCCCGGCAGCGCAGCGTACGCCGCGTGATAACGCCAGATAATCCGCCACCGCCTCACGAAGTGGCATAAAGCCCAGTGGATCGCCATAGCCCATCACCTGGCTACCCAGCGAGCGCTGCACGCTGTTACTGATCCGGCGCCATTGCGTGTGCGGGAAAGCGCGTAATTCAGGCGAACCGGCGGCAAATGCATGGGGGAACGGCGGATCCTGGCAGCCGCCCGTCGCCAGGATCTGCTCGCCGCGTCGGGAGAACCGGGGTGAACTCTGTGCGGGTGTGGTCGCCGCCCGTGCAGGCATCGCAATCGATACAAAAGTCCCCCGACCCGCCCGTCTCTCCAGATAGCCTTCACTCTCTAACTGCGCATAAGCGGCTTCCACCGTCACCCGCGACAGTGACAAATCCTCGGCTAACTGACGGCTGGAGGGTAAGCGTTGCTGATGGTGTAAATGACCGCTGGTAATGGCCTGGCGTAACGTATGGCACAAACGTTCACGCAAGCCGCCGGATGACGCATGATTAAACAGTGCTAAAAAAGAGTGGCGCATAGTGGTCTTATCAGTGTGGAAAAAGTGGTATCAGATTGCAGACCACTTTGCCGTAAACTCAGTGAAAATTACACAAGGAGAATGCGATGTCATCAGTCTTACTCTTCCCACCCGCCGATCCTCAAGAGAGCGTGGCCTATCTGCAGCACAAACTGAGTTACTACACTGATGCCTGGGATTTTGCAGAAGATCTGGCGCAAGGCGTGAGCGCGATTGTGGTGATCGATGCACGATCCACTGAGGTTTATCAGGCGGGGCATATCACCGGGGCGCTCTCGTTTCCGCATCGCACTATGAATGCCGAATCCACAGCACAGTTGGATCGCAGCAAGGTGTATATCACTTACTGCGATGGCATTGGCTGCAACGGCTCAACGAAAGCGGCATGGAAACTGGCTTCGCTGGGTTTTCAGGTCAAAGAGTTGATAGGTGGGCTGGATTTCTGGAAACGCGATGGGCATCCGTTAACGTGGGGAACGTCGCCCGGTGAATGGCCACAGGCCGCACCCGGTGCGCACTGTGGCTGTTAAGTTACAGAAATAGCCAGAGTAAAAAGAAGAACAGCGCCAGGCCAAGGATTAACGTCAGTGCCGGGCGCTGAGCCAGTGGGCGCGGTAATATCTCGATCCACGGCGACCAGATCGGCTGCGGGCGCAGATCGCTGGCAGTGTGCGGCTGCTCCAGCGTTTTCTCGACGCGACGACTGAAGAGTAAATTGAGGAGATCCTGGGTTTGCGCGGGCGTCAGCACTGTCTGCGGCGTGGCCTGGAAACGCTGCTGGCTGTAATCCTCCAGCAAACGCTGTTCGTCATGCGTCAACGGCTGCTTCAGCGAGGTTTCCAGCATTTGTAACGTCGGTGCGCTGTGTTGACCCAACGTCTGACGTACCTGCAAATATTGTGTCAGCAGCGGGAAGTGGCGAGAGGGAATCGGATCGCCACTCTTCAGATTGACCAGTTTCAGCGCTTCAGACAGCAGCTTGACCGGTGATTCACCGGTCGTGGCCGCGAGGCGCGTGACCTGTTGATTCAGCGATTGCTGTTCAGCCGGCAGCAGTGTGCGGTCGGACGCGCGCGTTTGCTGCGGTTGTGGGATCGCCATCTGCCCATTTTGCAGCATGGTCAGCACCTGACGTAGCTGATCCTGCGAGAGCGCACTCAGCACCGTTTGATTGAATTGCTGACGGATAAAGTCACTCACCGCCTGACGATTATTCCCCTGCGGCAGCTTCTCCAGGAGCTGCTGCAACAGCTGGCGCGTTGCAAGGCTGTTCTGCACCTGGGTCAAGCGCCCATTCAAATGCTGTTCGGCAGCAGGAAAATGACGCGATTGCAGCTCAGCATCATTCTTTACGCCCACTTCATGGCGTACGCCAGCCCACAATTCAGGGGCTTTCAAGGTACTGAGTGACATGATGCGCACAATCAGACGTTCCAGCGTGGTGCGCTGGGCAGGGGAGAGTGGCTGTTCGCCCGCCGGTCCGCCAGGACGAGTGGGGCCAGTCGCATGAGTGAGCGTTGAACGATCGCCCGCAGGCACACCGGGACCGCTGAGAGGTTGCATGGCGGAATCCTTGAAAAACGAGGTCAGATCCGGGTGCGCCGGAAAAAAGAGGCCATATGATAACAAAAGCCCCCGGGAAATCCACGGGGGCTGCGGCCTTTCGGGACAATAAAATCAGGTGGCAGGACCGGGAACGGTCGACTCACGTGGCTTGCGCAGGGGTGTTTTCAGGCGTTGCGCCAGAATCACACCGACTAAGGTCATCCCGCCACCTATCCAGTGATAAGCGTGCAACTGCTCATGCAGGAACATCACCGCGATAATGGCGGTAAACGCGGGTACAAAATTCATAAAAATGGTTGTCGTACTGGCGCCCAGACGTTGCACGCCAAGGATCCACAAGAACGGCGCAATAATGGACGCGAACAGCCCGGCAAACAGCACCAGCGGAATGTTATGCAGATTCAGCGTGACGTCCGGTGCGCGCAAGAATCCAGGCAGTAACAGCAACACGCCAAAGAAAATCTGTACGTACAGGCTCTGCCAGGTCGGCAGAGGGATCGCCCAGCGTTTGGTCAGCACACCGTAAAGCGCATACGAGGTGGAAGCCGCCAGCATCATCAACTCGCCGTTGCCAAGACGCTGATTCAGCAACTGTGCCGGATTCCCTTCACTCACCAGCCAGACCAAACCGGCAAAGGACAACAGGCCGCCAATTAAAATGCCGCGCGTCGGCGCAAGGCGTAAAACGAATAGGCTGAGCAGAATGGTCAGCAGCGGAATCGTGGCGCCTAATATACCCATCATCACCGCCGACACGCTGTGAGCGGCATAGTAGGCGAGACTCTGATAAAGCACCATGCCCAACAGGCCGAGGATCAATAATCGCCACAGATTGGCCTTCACGGCGTGGCGATGGCGCCACACGCCGGGCAGGCAGAAGGGGGCCAGCACGATCAATGCCAGCAGCCAGCGATAAAAGGAGATGGCGGCAGGATCGATGCTCCCGGCAGAGAGTTTGCTGACAATGGTATTGATCGACCAGATCATCACCGCGATCAGCGGAAACAGTAAATTCATCGTACGACTCCTGAGTTTAATCGCGAATAGTTTACATTTGACCGGTTTTGTTTAGATAGTTAAAATCGGACAATATTCGTTAATGACCGGACAGAATGAATTTACAGATCGAGTATCAACCCCCCCGTTGATGCGCCGCTGCTGCGCTATTTTATGCGCTACGAGCAGGCTAACGCGAAAACCGAATATCTGCCGCATCTTCACAGTTGGGGTCAGGTGATTTTCGTCACCAGCCACGTGCTTGAAATGGAAGTGGAAGGGGAACGGTTATTAACGCCAGCTGATATGCCGATTTGGATCCCGCCAGGACAACGGCACAGTAGCTATAACCATTGCCATGCCCAGTTTCGCACCTTCAACCTCGCCGCCGATCTCTGTGCGGGGATGCCCGACAATGCCTGTTTGCTGCACGTTGATGCGATTGTGCACGCCATCATGAATGACTTTGCGCAGCGCGAGTTGGAACAACCTCAGACCGAAGCAGACTGGCGATTGTGTGAGGTCTTAATTGATCGTCTGCGCCAGGCACCGGTGCACACCAGTTATTTGCCCCTGTCGGACGACAAATTCCTCGCGCCGATTTTGCGTGCCCTGGAAGAAAATCCCGGTGACAACACCACGCTGGCACAATGGGCGAAGCGCGTGTTCACCACCGAGCGTACGCTGGCGCGACGTTGTCAGCAGCAGTTGAAAATGTCGTTCAGCGAATGGCGCCAGCGTTTACGTTTTTTGCGGGCCATTGCACTCCTGGAGCAGGGCTGCAGCGTGCAGGGCATTGCACACGAACTCGGCTATAGCTCGTCATCAGCCTTGATTGTGATGTTCCAGCAGCAGGCCGGCACCACGCCGGATCGCTACCGCAGCCGGTTAAGTTGAAATGGGTTAGACCTGAAATCATTCGCGTCGCAGAAAGGCGGCAAAGGTGTGGGGCCTCGGTCAGTAACGGAGGGTATCTACGCAGCCAACGTATCTGTGGCTTGAAGTATGACGGGTATATGTAAGAATACGCGCCTCAAACGCCTCAGCAGACAGGACCGCCGCAGTGAAAATTCTCGTCGATGAAAACATGCCTTACGCTCGTGAACTCTTCAGTCGCACCGGTGAAGTATTGGCCGTGCCTGGACGTCCGTTACCCGAAGCAGAGTTGCAGGATGCCAGCGGACTGATGGTGCGCTCGGTGACCAAAGTGAATGCTGAGCTGCTGTCCGGTACGCCGGTGAAGTTCGTGGGTACCGCCACGGCTGGCACTGATCATGTGGACGATGCTTCCTTGGCGGCTTCTGGAATCGCCTTTTCGGCGGCACCGGGCTGTAACGCGATTGCGGTGGTGGAGTATGTCTTCTCCTCATTGCTGCTGCTGGCCGAGCGCGATGGTTTTGAACTGCGCGATCGTACTGTGGGGATTGTCGGCGTTGGCAATGTGGGTGGTCGTTTGCAAAAACGTCTTGAAGCCTGGGGAGTGAAAACCCTGCTGTGCGATCCGCCGCGTGCGGATCGTGGCGATCAGGAAACGTTCCACTCGCTGGATGAGCTGGTGGCGCAGGCCGATATTCTGACCTTCCATACGCCGCTGTTTAAAGACGGCCCCTATAAAAGCTGGCATCTGGCCGACATGGCACTGCTGATGGCACTCAAACCCAACACCATCCTGATCAATGCCTGCCGAGGCCCGGTGGTGGATAACGCCGCGCTTTTGGAAGTGTTGAAAATGCGCAGCGACCTCAGCGTGGTGCTGGATGTGTGGGAGCCGGAGCCGGATCTGAACCTCGATCTGCTGGATAAAGTGGATATCGCCACGGCACACATTGCGGGCTATACGCTGGAAGGCAAAGCGCGCGGCACGACACAAGTATTTGAAGCCTGGTGCGCGTTTATCGGTCAGCCGCAACAAGTGGCGCTGGAGAGTCTGCTGCCTGCACCGGAATTTGGCACCATTACGCTGCACGGTAAGCTTGATCAGCCAACGCTGAAACGACTGGTGCACCTGGTGTATGATGTGCGCCGCGACGATGCGCCACTGCGAAAAGTGGCTGCCAAACCGGGCGAGTTTGATCGCCTGCGCAAGCAGTATGAAGAGCGTCGTGAATGGTCATCGCTACAGGTAAAATGTGATGATGCCGACAGCGCCGCGATGCTGGAAAAGCTCGGTTTCCGCGCCAGTTTGTAAAGTTAAATCAATCCCCTGCGTTTTCGCGCGGGAAAAGTCTTAAATGTCAGGCGGTGTCATCACCGCCTTCTGTTTTTATGTCATTGTCTGGAGTAAACCAACATGTCTGACGGCTGGAATATTGCGCTATTGGGCGCAACAGGCGCAGTAGGGAACGCTGTACTGGAATTGCTGGCAGAACGCCAGTTCCCGGTTGGTGAATTGTATCTGCTGGCGAGCGAAAACAGCGCCGGTGAAAGTGTGCGTTTTGATGGTCGCACCCTGCGCGTGCAGGATGCGGCTGAATTTGACTGGACTCAGGCGCAGCTGGCGTTTTTCGCTGCCGGACGTGAAGCTTCCGCGCGTTACGCGGATGAAGCCGCGAGCCAGGGTTGCCTGGTGATCGACAGCAGCGATCTTTTCGCGCTGGAGCCGGATGTCCCGCTGGTGGTGCCGGATGTGAACCCACAGGTGTTGGCCGATTATCGCAATCGCAACATCGTGACGGTGGCCGATGCGCTGGTCAGCCAGCTGTTAAGCGCTATCAAACCGTTGGTGGATACTGCGGGTTTAAGCCGTTTGCAGGTGACCAATTTGATTTCGGTTTCCAGTCACGGTAAAGCGGCAGTGGATGGCCTGGCGGGCGAAAGCGCGCGCTTGCTGAATGGTGTACCGGCAGATGAGCACTATTTTGGTCGTCAGTTGGCGTTCAACCTGTTGCCGCAGCTAGCGGATAGCCACGGCAGCGTGGAGAGTGAACGTCGTCTGGTGGATCAGGTGCGCAAAGTGCTGCAGGACGAAGGCTTGCCGATTGCCGTCAGCAGCGTGCAGGCGCCGGTGTTTTACGGCAACACGCAGATTGTGCATGTCGAAAATTTACGTCCGCTGTCAGCCGAAGAAGCGCGAGATGAACTGGATCGTGCTGAGGACATTAACCTCAGCGCAGACGGTGAATACCCGACGCCCGTCAGCGATGCATCAGGTAATGATGCGCTGAGCATTGGCAACGTGCGTAATGATTACGGTCTCCCTGAGCTGCTGCAATTCTGGTCCGTGGCTGACAACGTTCGCTTCGGCGGCGCACTGATGGCGGTAAAAACCGCTGAGAAATTGGTGCAGGAGTACTTCTATTAATGTTGTCTGAAGAAACGACATTTAAGCTGGCGTTAGGCATTGAGTACGACGGCAGCCGTTACTACGGCTGGCAGCGACAGAACGAAGTGCGCAGCGTGCAGGAAAAGCTGGAAAAAGCGCTGTCGAAAGTGGCGAATCACCCGGTGGTAGTGTTCTGCGCTGGACGCACGGATGCCGGTGTGCACGGTACCGGGCAAGTGGTGCATTTCGAAACCACCTCGCAGCGCGCCGACAGCGCCTGGACGCTGGGTGTGAACGCCAACTTACCTGACGACATCGCCGTACGTTGGGTGAAAGCGGTGCCAGAAGAATTTCATGCCCGCTTTAGCGCCACGGCGCGTCGTTATCGCTATGTGATTTTCAATCAGCGGCTGCGGCCGGCGATTCTTGGCAACGGCATCACCCATTTTTATCATCCGCTGGATGTCGAGAAAATGCAGCGTGCCGGTCAGTGTTTAATTGGCGAGAACGACTTTACCTCGTTCCGTGCGGTGCAGTGCCAGTCGCGCACGCCGTGGCGCAACGTGATGCACCTTAACGTCACACGTTACGGGCCTTATGTGATTGTCGATATCAAAGCCAACGCGTTCGTGCACCACATGGTGCGCAATATTGTCGGCAGCCTGATGGAAATTGGCTGCGGCAACCAGCCGGAAAGCTGGATGGCTGAGTTGCTGGCGGCAAAAGATCGTACTCTGGCGGCAGCGACCGCTAAAGCCGAGGGGTTGTATTTGGTGGCGGTGGATTACCCATCCCACTTTGCGTTACCTCAGCCTGCGTTGGGACCTTTGTTCCTCGCAGATTAATTTAAATGAGTAAGGATGTTTGGGAGCCGGAACATTATGGAATTCATCCACTTTTTGATCGACTTTATTCTCCATATTGATGTGCATTTAGCCGAACTGGTGGCGCAGTACGGCGTCTGGATTTACGCCATTCTGTTCCTGATCCTGTTCTGTGAAACCGGCCTCGTGGTCACACCTTTCCTGCCAGGGGATTCGTTACTGTTTGTGGCTGGTGCGCTGGCAGCTCTGCCCGGTAACGATCTCAACGTGCATTTAATGGTCACGCTGTTGGTGATTGCTGCCATCCTCGGTGATGCGGTGAACTACACTATTGGTCGGTTGTTCGGAGAGAAGCTGTTTAGCAATCCGAACTCGAAAATTTTCCGTCGCAGCTATCTGGATAAAACCCACGCGTTCTACGATCGCCACGGTGGCAAAACCATTATACTTGCGCGCTTTGTACCAATCGTGCGAACCTTTGCCCCCTTTGTGGCGGGGATGGGACACATGTCTTATCGCCACTTTGCGCTCTTCAACGTCTCGGGCGCGCTGCTGTGGGTGCTGCTGTTCTCCTATGCCGGTTACAAGTTCGGTGATTTGCCGGTGGTGCAGGAGAACCTGAAACTGCTGATTGTGGGCATTATTGTGGTCTCAATTTTGCCAGGCGTGATTGAAGTATGGCGCCATCGCCGTCAGGCACGTCAGCAGAAGCCACAGTAAGCCCGTCACCAGATTTTTATCCACAGCGTGAACGGGTTGTGGTTTAATGAGCGACATTTACGACCTGCTGAAGGTGATTTCAGCAGTCACGAGAAGACTGGACCAGGTCAGCATTAAACAGAAAGGTCATCAATGAGCTGGATTGAACGCATACTGAATAAAAGCACCACCACGCCAACGCGCAAAGCCAGTATCCCGGAAGGGGTCTGGACCAAATGCGATAGCTGTGGTCAGGTGCTGTACCGCGCCGAACTGGAGCGTAACCTTGAGGTCTGCCCGAAGTGCGACCACCACATGCGCATGCACGCCCGTGAGCGTCTGCACACCATGCTGGATGAAGGTTCTCTGGTTGAATTAGGCAGCGAGCTGGAACCGAAGGATCTGCTGAAGTTCCGCGATTCCAAGAAGTACAAAGATCGTCTGGTTGCCGCGCAGAAAGACACCGGTGAGAAAGATGCGCTGATCGCCATGAAAGGGACGCTGCACGGAATGCCCGTGGTGGCGGTAGCCTTTGAGTTCTCCTTTATGGGCGGCTCAATGGGTTCTGTGGTTGGCGCGCGCTTCGTGCGTGGCGTTGAGCAGGCACTGGAAGATAACTGCCCGCTGATCTGCTTCTCTGCGAGTGGCGGTGCCCGTATGCAGGAAGCGTTACAGTCGCTGATGCAGATGGCAAAAACCAGCGCAGCGCTGGCGAAAATGCAGGAGCGCGGCTTGCCGTACATCTCCGTGCTGACCGACCCAACCATGGGCGGTGTCTCTGCCAGCTTCGCGATGCTGGGCGATTTGAATGTCGCAGAGCCGAAAGCGCTGATCGGCTTTGCCGGTCCACGCGTTATCGAACAGACCGTGCGTGAAAAACTGCCACCGGGCTTCCAGCGCAGTGAGTTCCTGATCGAAAAAGGCGCGATCGACATGATCATCCGTCGTCCGGAAATGCGCTTTAAGCTGGCCAGCCTGCTGGCGAAAATGATGAACCTGCCAGCGCCGCTGCAGGATGGTGATCAGCCTTCTACGGCTGTGCCGGAGAGCAACGAGGCCTGACAGGCAACGAAAAGCGGTGGTTAACGCTTTTCACCAATGAACCGTAAACACCCTGTCATTCGAGTTGCAGCAAGGCGGCAAACGAATGAATCCCCCGGCAGCTTACTCAGTAAGGGACCGGGGGGGATTGAGTGCAGCCCACGCCGCTGCGGCTTGAATGACGATGTGTAAGATGAGTAAACGGGACACATGGACACTCTGCAGCTTCCTCAAGCCACGTCGCCTTTGGCCACGTGGCTTCATTATCTTGAACATCTGCATTCTCAGGCCATCGAATTGGGTCTGGATCGTATTCAACGCGTCGCCGCACGCCTTGACCTGCTAAAACCCGCTCCGTTTATCTTCACTATTGCCGGCACCAATGGCAAAGGGACCACCTGCCGCACGCTGGAAACGCTGTTGATGGCTGCGGGCTATCGCGTGGGTGTGTACAGCTCGCCGCATCTGGTGCGCTACACCGAACGCGTGCGCGTGCAGGGCTCCAAGCTGGATGAAGCGCTACACAGCGCCAGCTTCGCCAGTATTGAAGCCGGACGCGGTGACATTTCACTCACCTACTTTGAATTCGGCACCCTCTCCGCACTGAATCTGTTCCGTGAGGCCAAGCTTGATGTGGTGATCCTCGAAGTGGGTCTGGGCGGACGTCTTGACGCCACCAACATCGTGGATGCGGATGTTGCGGTGATCACCAGCATCGCGCTCGATCACACCGATTGGCTGGGACCGGATCGCGAAAGCATTGGCCGGGAAAAAGCCGGCGTGTTCCGCGGTGGCAAACCGGCGGTCGTGGGTGAGGCGGATATGCCGCACACCATCGCCGAAGTCGCGGCAGAGAAGGGCGCGCAGTTACTGCAAATCAATCGCGACTGGCAGTGGCAGAAACAGGAAAACAGCTGGACGTTACAGGATGCACACGGTGAGCTGCACGACCTGCCGTTGCCGCAGGTGCCGTTGCCCAATGCGGCGACTGCACTGACCGCGCTGCGCGCATCAGGACTCAACGTTAGCGAAGCCGTGATCCGCGAACATCTGCCTTTAGCGATTCTGCCCGGGCGCTTCCAGACGGTGAGTGAAAGCCCGCGCGTGATTCTTGATGTGGCGCACAATCCGCATGCCGCGCATTATCTGGCTTCGCGTCTGGCGGAGTTGCCGAAAAGCGGTAAAGTGCATGCAGTGGTCGGCATGTTGCATGACAAAGACATCGCGGGGACGCTGGCCGCGCTGGCACCGCAGGTGGATAGCTGGTTCTGCGCACCGCTTGACGGTCCGCGTGGCGCCACCGCCGATGAGCTGATCGCGCACCTTGAAGGTGGCAATGCGTATGATAACGTCGATGCAGCATGGCAGGCCGCGCGTCAGCAAGCCGCGCCTGAGGATGTGATTCTGGTGTGTGGTTCTTTCCACACCGTTGCACAGGTTATGGAATCGATGTCAGCGGAGAATGGCAGTGGCAAGTAAGTTTCAAAATCGCTTAGTCGGTACCGTCATTTTGGTGGCGATTGGCGTCATCGTGCTGCCGGGGCTGCTCGACGGCAAGAAAAAGCATTATAAAGAAGAGTTCGCGGCGATTCCGCTGGTGCCAAAGCCGGACGATCAGCAGGATAGCGAAATGGTGCCGCCGGTGACGCAACCGCTCCCGGCGCAGCCGCCGGAAGGGGCGAGCACGGCGCAAACCTCGGATAACGGTAAAGCCAGCAGCTCGGCCAGCAATGGCAATGCGCAACCGGTGCAGAACAGCGAGCCTACGCTGGTGACACCGCCGCCGGTGCATCAGCAGACGAAGCCGGTTGAGCAGCCGAAGCCGAAAGTGGTCGAACAGCCAAAACCTAAACCGGTTGAACAGCCGAAACCAAAACCGGTCGAGCAACCAAAACCAAAAGTGGTAGAACAGCCGAAACCGGTTGAGCAGCCAAAAGCGGTCGAAACACCGAAACAGAGTGAACCGGAAGCGGCTCCTGCGGGGCAGGCGTTTGTGGTTCAGCTGGGTGCGCTAAAGAACGCGGCCAAGGTCAGTGAGATCGTGGCGCAACTGCGTCTGTCGGGATATCGTGCCTTTACCGTGCCATCCACGCCGGTACAGGGACAAATCACGCGCATTTACGTGGGGCCGGATGCCTCAAAAGCGAAGCTGCAGAGTTCGCTGAGTGAGTTACAAAGCATCTCCGGGCTCGGTGGTGTGGTGAAACCGTACGGCACGCGTTAATGCTGTGATAAGCCGCGCCGATAGCAGTAAAAGGCGCGGTATAGCACAAGCGGTTAAGCGAAAATGTTGTGGTAAATCTGTTTTATATCAGTGAGTTAAATTGCTGATTTTACTCAGGGCGAGGAAAGTTTTTTTCATCGCCCTTTTTATGGATACAGAACCGGAAAACCCTACGCAAACGTTTTCTTTTTCTGTTAGAATGCGCCCCGAACTGGATGCAGGGGTGCATAAGCACTGGGTTGGAAGCGTTCATGATCTGGATTGATTACGTCATTATTGCGGTAGTTGGTTTTTCGGCTCTGGTCAGCCTGATTCGTGGGTTTGTCCGGGAAGCCTTATCTCTCGTTACCTGGGGATGCGCGTTTTTTGTCGCCAGTCATTACTACACCTACCTTGCAGTCTGGTTTACAGGTTTTGACGACGAACTGGTTCGCAACGGCATCGCGATAGCGGTGTTATTCGTTGCCACCCTGATAGTGGGTGCCATCGTGAACTATGTGATCGGCTCGCTGGTGGAAAAAACCGGCTTGTCGGGAACCGACAGGGTGTTGGGGGTCTGTTTCGGGGCGTTGCGTGGCGTGCTGATTGTTTCCGCTATGCTCTTCTTCCTCGATACATTCACCGGCTTTTCCAAAAGCCCGGACTGGCAACAGTCGCAACTCATTCCCCAGTTCAGTTACATCATCAGGTGGTTTTTCGATTACCTGAAAAGCACGTCCAGTTTTATACCCCGGTAACGCCACCGGGAGTGCGGCCAATGAGGAAATGACAACATGTGCGGTATTGTTGGTATCACCGGTTTTATGCCAGTAAACCAGTCGATCTATGACGCGTTAACGGTGCTGCAGCACCGCGGGCAAGATGCCGCCGGCATTTGTACCATCGATGCGCTTAACTGCTTCCGTCTGCGTAAAGCGAATGGCCTGGTGAGCGATGTCTTCGAAGCACGCCACATGCAGCGTTTGCAGGGTAATATCGGGATTGGCCATGTTCGCTATCCAACCGCGGGCAGCTCCAGCGCTTCTGAAGCGCAGCCTTTCTACGTAAACTCCCCGTATGGCATTACGCTGGCGCACAACGGCAACCTGACCAACGCGCACGAACTGCGTAAGCATCTGTTCGAAGTGGGTCGCCGTCACGTTAACACCACCTCTGATTCTGAAATCCTGCTGAATATCTTTGCGCAGGAGCTCGACCGTTTCCAGCATGACCCGCTGGAAGCTGACAACATTTTTGCTGCGGTAGCGGCAGTGCACCAACAGGTGCGCGGCGCTTACGCAGTGGTTTCGATGATTATTGGCCATGGTTTAGTCGCGTTCCGCGATCCAAACGGGATTCGCCCATTAGTTCTGGGTAAACGCGTGATTGCTGATGGTCGCACCGAATATATGGTGGCGTCTGAAAGCGTGGCACTGGATACGTTAGGCTTCGAGTTCATCCGCGATGTGGCACCTGGTGAAGCGGTGTACATCACCGAGCAGGGCCAGCTCTCCACGCGCCAGTGTGCTGAGAATCCAAAAACCAACCCATGCCTGTTCGAATACGTCTACTTTGCGCGTCCGGACTCCTTCCTTGATAAGGTGTCGGTCTACAGCGCACGTGTGCGTATGGGCACCAAACTCGGTCAGAAAATTGCCCGTGAATGGGAAGACTTGGATATCGACGTGGTCATTCCGATCCCGGAAACTTCCACTGATGCCGCGCTGGAAATCGCCCGTATTCTCGACAAACCATACCGTCAGGGCTTCGTGAAAAACCGCTATGTGGGCCGCACCTTTATCATGCCGGGCCAGCATATGCGTCGTAGCGCGATTCGCCGTAAGTTGAATGCCAACCGTGCCGAGTTCCGTGATAAGAACGTGCTGCTGGTCGATGACTCCATCGTGCGTGGCACCACTTCTGAGCAGATCATTGAAATGGCGCGCGAAGCCGGTGCAAAACGCGTCTACCTGGCGTCTGCCGCGCCGGAAATTCGTTTCCCGAACGTCTACGGTATCGACATGCCAAGCGCTACCGAACTGATCGCGCATGGTCGTGAAGTGGAAGAGATTCGTCAGCTGATCAAAGCCGATGCGCTGATCTTCCAGGACCTCGATGATCTGATCGAAGCAGTACGTGAAGAGAACCCGGATATCGCACAGTTTGAGTGCTCGGTATTCAACGGCGTTTACGTCACCAAAGATGTCGACCAGCAGTACCTCGAGTATTTGCAGTCACTGCGTAATGACGATGCGAAAGCGATTCAGCGTCAGAACGAAGTAGAAGGCCTGGAGCTGCATAACGAAGGCTAACCGCCGCGTGGTGCTCATCTTTAACAGGGCGGGGGAGACTCCGCCCTGTTTGTTTTTGTATTTTTGCTCAGTGAGCGGCTATCATTGCCGCAATCTGAACGGGTAGGGCTGAATAATGAAACGACTGATCATTGGTATTTCCGGCGCCAGTGGCGCGATATACGGCGTGCGATTGTTGCAAGTGCTGCAACCTTTGGCCGATGTGGAAACCCATTTGGTGATCAGTCCGGCTGCGCGTCAGACGTTATCGCTGGAAACGGATTACAGCCTGCGTGATGTGCAAGCACTGGCTGATGTGGTGCATGACGTACGTGATATCGCGGCCAGCATCTCATCCGGTTCCTTCAAGACACTCGGTATGGTGATTTTACCCTGTTCAATGAAAACCCTTTCCGGCATCGTGCACAGCTACAGTGATAGTTTGCTGACGCGCGCCGCCGATGTGGTGCTGAAGGAGCAGCGTAAACTGGTCCTGTGCGTGCGCGAAACGCCGCTGCATCTTGGGCATTTACGCATGATGACCACTGCCGCGGAATTGGGCGCCCTGATCATGCCGCCGGTGCCCGCTTTTTATCACCGCCCACAAAAAATTGAAGATCTGGTCGATCAAACCGTCAATCGCGTCATCGATCAATTCGATATTGAGCTGCCGCAAGACCTGTTTACCCGTTGGCATGGCGCATAATGGTGCAATTTTGCACTAACTGTGTGCAATTTCGCGTGCCCGATCACTCTTCGTGCATCTTGTGCACCAAAAGTTAACAATGTCGCTTTTTCTTCCTCACGCCGCTGTTATATTTCCCTCACAAACTAAGTGCTTGCGCCCCTGAAGGGCGCGGTATTTAGTGCGCCTGAGCACGCTTTCGCCGTTTTGCATAACTGGCATGAAACCTGCAAATCATTCAGCGCAAACACACATCACGACCATATAACAATAAGCACTTCACTTGAGGGTTACCTATGAAAAAGCGAGTTCTGGCTCTTTCCCTGATGCTGGCCATGTCCAGCGCTGCGAGCGTGTTCGCTGCGGTACCAAAAACGCTGCGCATCGGGACAGACCCGACATACCCGCCGTTTGAATCCAAGAATGCACAAGGCCAGTTAGTCGGCTTTGACATCGATCTGGCGAACGAAATCTGTAAGCGTATCGAGACCAAATGTACTTATGTGGAAAGTGATTTTGATGCGCTGATCCCGTCGCTGAAGGCGAAGAAGATCGACGCTATCATCTCTTCTCTCTCCATCACCGAGAAACGTCAGGAAGAGATCGCCTTCTCTGAAAAACTCTACGCCGCCAATGCGCGTTTAGTGGCGAAGAAAGGTTCCAGCCTGCAACCAACCATTGAATCGCTGAAAGGTAAAAACATCGGTCTGCTACAGGGCACCACTCAGGAAACCTACGCGAACGAAAACTGGCGTCCTAAGGGTGTCACCGTGACGCCATACGCCAACCAGGATCTGGTGTATCAGGATCTGGATGCAGGTCGTATCGATGCGGCTTTCCAGGATGAAGTGCAGGCGAGTGAAGGCTTCCTGAAACAGCCGGTTGGCAAAAACTATGCGTTTGCGGGCCCCGCGGTTAAAGATGACAAAATCTTTGGTGTGGGTACCGGTATGGGCTTACGCAAAGATGATGCCGACCTGAAAGCGGCCATCGATAAAGCGTTTGATGCCATGCGTAAAGATGGCACTTACGACAAGATTGCGAAGAAGTACTTTGATTTCAACGTATACGGCGATTAATTGTCCTGTTTTCTGACCTTGATGATTGATTTGCAGCAGGGTTGGTCATAACTATTCACTCCGGGCGCTTACTTATGTAAACTCCCGGGGTTCATACGCTTGCCGCCATCTACCCTGTGATTCAAATCCTGGTCAGGACTGTCCGTTAGTTGGGCAGCGTTTGTTATTTTCCCTCACGACAGGATCGAACCCATGCTGTATGGCTATTCTGAAGTAATCCTAAAAGGCACCCTGGTGACTCTTGAGCTGGCACTCAGCTCGGTGGTGCTCGCCTTAGTGCTTGGCTTAATGGGCGCTGGCGCCAAACTCTCTCGCAGTCGCCTGTTGGTGATGATTGCTGAAGGCTACACCACCTTAATCCGCGGTGTGCCCGACTTGGTTTTGATGTTGCTGATCTTCTACGGTCTGCAAATCGCCCTCAATACGGTCACTGATGCGCTGGGCATGGCGCAGTTTGATATCGATCCGATGGTGGCCGGTATCATCACACTTGGCTTCATCTATGGTGCCTATTTCACCGAAACCTTCCGTGGTGCTTTCCTCGCTGTGCCAAAAGGGCAAATTGAAGCGGCTACCGCTTTCGGTTTCACCGGTTCGCAAACTTTCCGTCGTATTTTGTTCCCGGCGATGATGCGTTTTGCGTTACCAGGCATTGGTAATAACTGGCAGGTGATTCTCAAAGCCACGGCGCTGGTGTCGCTGCTGGGGCTGGAAGACGTGGTGAAAGCCACGCAGCTGGCGGGTAAAAGTACCTGGCAGCCGTTCTACTTCGCGATCGTCGCGGGGGTGATTTATCTGGTGTTTACCACGCTGTCGAACGGCGTGCTGTGGTGGCTTGAACGCCGCTACACGGTGGGTGTGAAAAGGGCAGAGCTATGATCGATATTATTCAGGAGTATTGGAAACAGCTGCTCTGGACCGATGGTTACCGTTTTACCGGCGTCGCCATTACGTTGTGGTTGTTGATTCTTTCCGTGGTGATCGGCGGTTGCATGGCGGTGTTGCTGGCGATTGCGCGTGTATCGCCGAATCGTTATATCTCAACGCCCGTCTGGCTGTTCACCTATGTGTTCCGCGGTACGCCGCTGTATGTCCAGCTGCTGGTATTCTATTCCGGCATGTATACGCTGGAAGTGGTGAAAGGATCGGAGCTGCTGAATGCCTTCTTCCGCAGCGGCCTGAACTGTACGCTGCTGGCCTTTACGCTGAACACCTGCGCTTACACCACCGAAATTTTTGCCGGTGCCATTCGCTCCGTTCCCCATGGCGAAATTGAAGCAGCACGCGCTTACGGTTTCTCCCCGTTTAAAATGTATCGCTGCATCATTCTGCCGTCGGCGCTGCGTACCGCGCTGCCAGCCTACAGTAATGAAGTGATCCTAATGCTGCACTCCACCGCGCTGGCATTTACTGCCACGGTGCCGGATCTGTTGAAAATCGCGCGTGATATTAACTCGGCGACCTACCAGCCGTTTACCGCGTTTGGCATCGCTGCGGTGCTGTATCTGATTATCTCTTACGTGCTGATTAGCCTGTTCCGCAAGGCGGAACGCCGCTTCCTGGCGCACGTGAAACCTTCTTCATCGCATTGAGTATCACTATGGCTGACAACAAATTAAGCGTTACCGAACTGCACAAGCGTTACGGTGAACATGAAGTTTTGAAAGGCGTATCACTGCAGGCGAACGCCGGCGATGTGATCAGCATTATTGGCTCGTCCGGTTCCGGGAAAAGTACCTTCTTACGCTGCATTAACTTCCTCGAAAAGCCGAGCGAAGGCACCATTTCGGTCAACAACGAGCAAATCAATCTGGTGCGTGATACCGATGGACAGCTGAAAGTGTCCAACAAAGAGCAGCTGCGTTCACTGCGCACTCGTCTGACCATGGTGTTCCAGCACTTCAATCTGTGGAGCCACATGACAGTGCTGGACAACGTCACCGAAGCGCCAATCCAGGTACTGGGGCTGAGCAAAGCCGAAGCGCGTGAGCGTGCGATTAAATATCTGGATAAAGTCGGCATTGATGAGCGTGCGCGCGCTAAATATCCGGTGCATCTTTCCGGCGGTCAGCAGCAGCGTGTGTCCATTGCCCGCGCCCTGGCGATGGAGCCGGAAGTGCTGCTGTTTGATGAACCGACTTCTGCGCTCGATCCCGAGTTAGTTGGCGAAGTGCTGCGCATCATGCAGAAACTGGCTGAAGAGGGTAAAACCATGGTGGTGGTGACGCACGAGATGGAGTTTGCTCGTCATGTTTCCAATCACGTGATTTTCCTGCATCAGGGCAAGATTGAAGAGCAGGGCTCGCCAGATGAACTTTTCGGCAACCCGAAAAGCCCGCGCTTGCAGCAATTCCTGTCGGGATCGCTGAAGTAATTGACCAGGTCGCCATCAATGGCGACCCTACTAATGTAGGGTGCGCAGTATGCGCACCTGGCCAATCGCCGCACGGGCGAGATGAGGCATCGGTGCGTACCTGGCCAATAATCGCACGGGCGAGATGAAGCATCGGTGCGTACCTGGCCAATCGCCGCACGGGCGAGATGAAGCAGCGATGCGTACCTAGCCGATAATCGCACGGGCGAGATGAGGCATCGATGCACAACTGGCTAATAATCGTACGGGCGAGATGAGGCAATGGTGCGCGTACGGTTACTCTCGCATTAACTTCAGCGCCGTATCTTCATCGGTTACCAGTCCCGATACCCAGCCACCCTGCAACGCAGCCCGAATCGCCGGGTATTTCCGCTCGCTGCCGGAAAAGCCAATGATCTTGCGCTGTGTCTGGCTCTCCAGCAATACGCTGGTCAGTAGCTCATCGGTTTCGCCCCACACGCGCTCACCTTGCTGATTGAAAAAATGACCGAGCATTTCGCCCACCACGCCGCGCGCATTCAGCGCTTCAACCTGCGCATCGGTAATAAATCCTTCGGCATTTAACGGACAGCCCGGCATCACTTCCCCAATACCAACAAAGGCCACGTCCGCCTGCAATGCGCGATCGGTGACGCGCTGATACACCTGATGCTGCACCCACATTGCTTTATCCTGTGGTGTGTCGGCGTAGAGCGGCGCAGGAATGAAGAAATATTTGCCTTGCATCTTTTCGGCCATTTTCAATGGCACATCGTAGCGGGTACCGGAATCATCGCGTGCAATCGCCCCAATCATCGAAACGCACTGATGCTGCGGGCGGTCCACCCACGGCAATGCATCGATCATTGAGCGTAGCGTCTTGCCCGAACCAATGCCGAACACCTGCGGCGTTTCCTCATTGATAAACTGTGACATCACCGCCGCGCCTTCTACCGCCAGCATTTGTTGAATGGCGTCATCATTCAGATTGGCCGATGGCACCACGCGGCACAGATCCAGACCAAATTTCTCCTGCACCTCGCGCGCCAGCTGCAAACAGTGCGTGACGGGATGATCGATTTTTACGCTCACCATGCCCATCTCACGTGCGCTGGAGACAAGGCGCTGCGCGACCTGACGTGATAATCCCAAGGCCTGCGCAATCTCCTGCTGTGTTACGCCTGCAACGTAATACATCCACGCGGCACGTGCGGCCAGCTCCTGCTTTTTCTCTTCTCTGCTCATCACGCTGTTCCGTCAAAATCGATGCGTCATCTTAGCGCGTGTTTTACGAAAAGCACTAACTGAGCAAAAGCCCTAAAAAAGAGCAAAAGTATTATTTGTGATAAGGCTCGCAGAAAGAACCTCTCCACGCGCACTATGCTACTGGCTATCGGGCAAATGCCCTTTTTTGTGGCAAATGTTTAATTGAGGCGATTATGACCAATCAATCAGTGTGGATGCACATCGGCGCGGGATCATTTCATCGGGCACATCAGGCGTGGTATCTGCATAAACTGCGCGAGCAGGGAGACGAAAGCTGGAGCATCGCGCTCGGCAATATTCGCAATGACGCTGTACCGCTGCTCAATCAGTTAGCGGCGCAGAACGGCGAATATGTGCTGGAAACCGTGACGCCTGAAGGTGAGCGCGACTATGAAACTATCACTTCGCTGCGCAAAATCTTGCCGTGGGACAGTGAAATCAGCGCGCTGGTTGAGCAGGGGGCCAATGCGGAAACTCGTGTAATTGGCTTTACCGTGACTGAAGCGGGTTACTACCTGACGCCTGAATTCACCCTGGATCTTAACCAGGCAGACGTGAAGGCCGACCTGAGCGGCGATATCCGCACTATTTATGGCGCACTCAGCCGTATCCTGACGCAGCGTGTTGTGCAGGGCGGCGCGCCAGTCACACTGCTGAACTGTGACAACCTGCGCCATAACGGCGAGCGTTTCCGTGAGGGGTTCCTCGCCTTCCTTGCGGCCAAAGGCGATGCCGCGCTAGCCAATTGGGTGCGCACGCAGACCACTTCACCGAATACCATGGTCGATCGCATCACACCGCGCCCTACGCCGGATGTGGCGGAGCGCGTGCAAGCCGCAACCGGCAAACAGGATCGCGCTGCGGTGATGGCGGAGTCCTTTATTCAGTGGGTGATTGAGGATGACTTTATTGCCGGGCGTCCGGCGCTGGAAAAGGTCGGCGTTGAGCTGGTGGAATCGGTGCTGCCGTGGGAAGAGGCGAAAATCCGCATCCTCAATGCGACGCATGCCGCGATTGCCTGGGCGGGCACGCTGATTGGCTTGAACTATATCGATGACAGCACACGTCATCCGGCGATTTATCAACTGGCGCATGACTACGTCACTCAGGATGTCATTCCCTCCCTGTCGCCCAGCCCGCTTGATTTAGCCGATTACCGCGACGTAGTGCTGGCCCGCTTTAGCAACCCATACATCAAAGACACCAATCAGCGCGTGGGCGCTGATGGCCTGTCCAAAATTCCCGGCATGGTGACGCCAACCCTGCAAGAGTGCTACCAGCGCGGTGCACAGCCCAGCGCAACGGCGGTGATTCCGGCGCTGTTCTTCCTGTTTATGCAGCGCTGGGCCAATGACGATCTGCCGTATTCCTATCAGGATGGCGCGCTACAGGCCGATGCGCTGCGTAAACAATTTGCCAGTGCCGACCCGCTGGCGTCCTTCCTGAGTGACAGCGCGCTGTTTGCGGAACTGGCCAATGACAAGGCTTTTCATGCGCTGGTGACGCGTCGTGTTGAGAGTTTGCAGCAGTGGCTGAAACAGCCAGAACTGGCGGCGGTGTAATCATGTATCTCGGCATCGATATCGGCACCTCAGAACTTAAAGCGCTGATCGTTAATATAGACGGCGAGATTGTGGCGTCTCAGCACGCCACGCTGGCTGTGCAGCGCCCACATCCCCACTGGGCAGAACAGGATCCCGAACGCTGGTGGCAAGCTTGCACCGAGGTGCTGGCGGGATTGCGTCATCAATCCCCTGATGCGTGGGCCGAGATTCGCGCTATCGGCTTATCCGGTCAGATGCATGGCGCTGTGCTGCTGGATGCGGACGGCAAGGTGTTGCGTCCATGCATCTTGTGGAACGACACACGCAGTGCGCCGCAGTGTGATGTGCTGCATAAATGCTATCCGCAGATGATGGCGATCAGCGGCAACATGATCATGCCCGGCTTCACCGCGCCGAAACTGCGCTGGGTGGCAGAGCATGAGCCGGAGATCTTCAGCCGCATCGATAAGGTTTTGCTGCCAAAAGATTACCTGCGTTGGCGCCTTACCGGGCGCTTTGTCAGTGAACCCTCCGATGCTGCCGGCACGTTGTGGCTGGATGTGGCGCAGCGTGACTGGTCTGATGAACTGCTGGGCATCACCGGGCTGACGCGCGCCCAGATGCCCGAACTGGTGGAAGGCAGCGCGGTGAGTGGCCGTGTGCAACCGGCACTGGCGAGCGAGTGGGGCTTATCCACTTCAGTGACGGTGGCGGGTGGTGGCGGTGACAATGCCGCTTCAGCGGTTGGCGTGGGCGCAGTGAATCCGGGCGATGCCTTTATTTCACTGGGCACGTCCGGCGTGATCTTCGTGGTGAACGATCGCTTACAGGCCGATCCCCAATCCGGTGTGCATGCCTTCTGCCATGCGCTACCGGGCCGCTGGCATCAGATGAGTGTGATGCTCAGCGCCGCCAGTTGTCTGCGCTGGCTGTGCAATCTGCTGTCGGTAAGCGAAAGCCAACTGATGGAGGAGATGGCACAGCTCAGTGATGAACAACTGCGCTGCGCACCGGTTTTCCTGCCTTATCTGTCTGGTGAGCGCACGCCGCATAACGATCCTGACGCCTCCGGTTCTTTCTTCAATCTACGCCATGAAACGCCGCGTGCCTTGCTGGGCTATGCGGTGATTGAAGGTGTGGCATTTGGGCTGGCGGATGGGTTAGCCGTGCTCGGGGACGCTCAGCATCACATTCAGCAATGCAGCCTGACCGGCGGTGGTGCGCGTAGCACGCTGTGGGCACAGCTGATTGCCGATGTGCTGCAACTGCCTATCGTCACCCATCCGGCCAGTGCATCCGGTGCGCTGGGCGCCGCGCGTTTAGCGTGGCTGGCGGATGGCGGTCTTGAGCATGAGGTTTGCCTGAAACCTGCAGTACAGGCGCGCTATCAACCGGACGCGACGCGCGGTGCCGTGCTGCAACAGCGGCTGCGTCTGTTCCGCGAACTCTACATCCAACAACAACAGGTGCGCAGCTTGCTGCCTGCATAACGGCTTACCGAACAGAAGGTGATTGTGATGCAATCGAACGAATACTGGTTTGGCTTACCGAAAAAGATGTTCTGGGGCTTCCTCGCTATCGCGATTTTTATGGCGGGTGATGGCTTTGAAATGGCGTTTCTGTCGCGCCATATCACGGATATGGGCTTTACGCCTGCGCAATCTGCGGTGGTGTTTACTTTCTATGGTTTAGCGGCGGCGCTGGCGGCTTGGGCGTCTGGCGTGGTGGCAGAGCTGATCACCCCGCAGCGCGCGATGATGATTGGCTTTGTGCTGTGGATCGTGATGCATGCGCTGTTTATGTCGCTGGGGCTTGGCCTGCGCAACTACCCGCTGATGGTGCTGTTCTACGGCATCCGCGGGCTGGCTTATCCGCTGTTTATCTACTCGTTCATGATGATGCTGGTGCAGGTCTTACCACGTGAGAAACTGGCAGCAGCAACCGGCTGGTTCTGGGCAATGTATTCCGTCGGCATCGGCGTGGTTGGCAGCTATTTGCCAAGCCTGACCATCCCGATGCTGGGAGAAACCGGGACACTGTGGCTGGCGATTATCTGGGTGGCCTGTGGCGGTATTCTGGCGTACTTCAGCTTGCGCAACGTGCCGGTGGATCGCTCACGTGTGAATTTGCCGATGCGTGACAAAATGACCGAGATGTCGCGGGCCGTGACCATCCTGTTCACCAACCAGCATGTGTTTTATGCCTGCCTGATTCGCATCATCAACACGCTGTCGCTGTTTGGTTTTGCCATCATCATGCCACTGCTGTTTGTCGATCGTCTCGGCTTCACCATCTCTGAATGGCTGCAGATCTGGGCAGTGTTCTTCTTTGTCACCATTTTCACCAACATCTTCTGGGGCATTACCGGTGAGAAGCTAGGCTGGATCCGTCAGGTACGCTGGTTCGGTTGTTTGGGGATGGCGATCTCCAGCCTGATGTTTTACTACCTGCCGCTGTATGCCGGTCACAACTTCTGGGTGGCGCTGATTCCGGCAGTGATGCTGGGGATCTTTGTGGCGGCATTTGTACCGATGACGGCAGTATTTCCGACGCTGGAGCCGCATCACAAAGGTGCCGCCGTCTCGATCTATAACCTGTCGGCGGGCCTGAGCAATTTCGTGGCTCCGGCTATCGCCTCAGTGATGTTGCCGTTCTTTGATATTGTCGGGGTGGTATGGGCTTACACCGCGCTGTATGTGTTTGCGGGTGTACTCACCTTTATCATTCGCGTGCCGCAGCCGGGACACACGCGTGAAGAGAGGGCGGTGAAATCGCGAGTAGCGGAACAACGCAGCTAAGCGAAAAAACGGCGGCTCAGGGCCGCCGTCTGTTTATCAGACTACATCCTGCAGCGCTTCCTGCAAATCATACCAACGGAAGCCAAAACCCGACTCCTCCAGCCGTTTCGGCAAAACATGCTGCCCACCCAGCACCAGCACGGCGGATTCTCCCATCATCAACTTAATCGCGCTGGCTGGGGTGCGCATAAACGCCGGTCGATGCATCACGTGGCCGAGTGTGGCGGCGAACTGTTCATTACGCACCGCATAAGGTGCAACCATATTGAACGGTCCGTTCAGGTGATTATTGTCGATCAGCCAGATGATGGCGTTAACCAGATCGTCAATGTGAATCCACGGCAGATACTGCTTACCGCTGCCAATGGGGCCGCCGACACCCAGCTTGAACGGCAGCTTCATTTTCGCCAATGCGCCGCCTTCCTCGGCTAACACTACGCCAGTACGTAACAGGCACACGCGGGTGCGATCGCTCTGTGCGTTAAGCGCCAGTTGCTCCCAGCGCGCGCATAGAGCATGGGTAAACTCATCGTGACCAGGATCATCTTCCGTTAATACCAGATCGCCGGTATCACCATAAAAACCGGTCGCGGATCCGGAAATTAAAAAATGCGGTGGATTGCTGCTGGCGTGGATCAACGAAACGATTTGTTCGGTAATCTGCCAGCGACTTTCACACAGCCGCTGTTTCTGTTGTTCGGTCCAGCGTTTATCGGCGATCGGCTCGCCTGCCAGATTAATCACGCCATCAATACCGTCGAGATCGGTTTGCTGATTGATACCGGACCACAGCGAAACGCGAGGATCCAGTTTGTCCCGTGCCGCCGCGACATCTCGGGTGACGACATTCACCTGATGTCCGAGCAACAGCAGACGCGGTATCAAATGGCGGCCTATCAAACCTGTGCCACCGGTAATAAGCAGGTGCATGCTGAGCCTCCTTGTAATTTATTTTCTGCTCAGACTGATCATAGAAGAGAAGCGCACGGATAGCGTGACAGCGCTTACGCTAATGAAGAAAAAGGGAAAGTTTGTGTTGGCCTTAAGGTCAAAGATCCGACCAGCACACCATTGCCTTAACAAATAAAAATCGGTAAATAGAAAGCACACCTGATGCTTATTGAGGCAGCCGATGAACTACCCATCCATCACCTTGTGGTCCGATGCATCCTTTTTTAGCCCTTACGCTATGTCGGTCTATGTTGCACTCACCGAGAAGGGCATTCCCTTCACCCTGAAACGCGTGGACTTAGCGCAAAACGCACAGCTTGATGATGACTATCGCGCGCTGTCGCTCACCTGCCGCGTGCCCACGCTGCAAATTGATGATCTGGTGCTCAATGAATCTTCAGCGATTGCTGAATACCTTGAAGAGCGTTTTCCGGCCCCTGAATTTGAGCGTCTCTATCCGCGCGATCGTGAAAAGCGTGCGCATGCGCGTGAAGTGCAGGCGTGGTTGCGCAGTGATTTAATGGCGCTGCGTGCTGAACGCCCGACGGAAGTGCTGTTTGCCGGCGAGCGCTTTGCGCCATTAACTCCGGCAGGCGAGCAGGCGGCCAGCAAGTTGATTGCGGCGGTTCAGCGCCTGCTACCGGATGGACAACAAAACCTGTTTGGGGAATGGTCGATTGCCGACACCGATTTGGCGGTGATGATTAACCGCCTGGCACTGCATGGCGACACGTTACCGGTGAAATTGCAGCATTACGCCGAGTTTCAGTGGCAACGCGCGTCAGTGCAATTGTGGCTGGCCGAATCAGGCAAATCGCGCTAAGCACGAAGAGCCTTGCGGAGGCGAAAAGAACGCTTTACCTTACCGCTCATTCTAATAAGGCATCGCAAACAGGCGCGTGCTGGGCACGCCGAAAACAGAAAAGGGTTACGGATGGTGGATCAAACGGCAGATAGCGGTATCGAGTGGGTTGATATCGTTAGTGAAGAGAACGAAGTCATTGCGCAAGCCAGCCGTGCGCAGATGCGTGCGCAGAATTTGCGTCACCGTGCGACCTACATCGTGGTGCATGATGGTATGGGCAAAATTCTGGTGCAGCGTCGTACTGAAATCAAAGACTTCATGCCGGGTATGCTCGATGCGACCGCCGGTGGCGTGGTACAGAGTGGTGAGGACCTGCTGGAATCTGCACGCCGTGAAGCGGAAGAAGAATTGGGGATCGCCGCAGTACCGTTTGCCGAACATGGTAAATTCTACTTCGAAGATGAACACTGCCGCGTCTGGGGCGGATTGTTTAGCTGTGTATCACATGGCCCATTCGCCATGCAGGAAGAAGAAGTGGATGAAGTGTTCTGGATGACGCCAGAAGAGATCACTGCACGCTGCGATGAATTCACCGATGACTCGCTCAAAGCCGTATCACTGTGGCTGAGCCGCAACAGCGATGCCGCGCGTCGCAAGCAGAGCAGCGAATCCTGATTCCCGCTACGTTCGAACAAGGCGCCCAACGGCGCCTTTGTTGTTTCTAATGCTCACGCAAAATGTCTTTGAGCAGTTGCAGGGCCTTATCAAACTGTGGCTGCGGAATCGTCAGCGGATAAAGAAAACGGATCACATTACTGTGTACGCCACAGGTCAGTAAAATCAGCCCTTGTGCCAGCGCCTGTAACTGAATCGCTTTGGTGATTTCTGCTGATGGTCGGCCTGAGTCATCCTGAAACTCTGCCGCAACCATTGAGCCGTACCCGCGCACCTCAGCAAGGGATGCGCATCCTGCACTCCGCAAAGTGGCACTGAGTTGTTCGCCCAATTGGTTAGCGCGTGCGCACAACTGCTCTTCATCAATAATATCCAGCACGGCATGCGCGGCGGCTATCGCGGGCGGGCTGCCCGCATAAGTGCCACCTAAACCCCCCGGTTCAGGGGCATCCATCACTTCGGCACGCCCGGATACGGCCGATAACGGAAACCCGCCCGCCAGACTTTTTGCCATGGTGATCAAATCTGGCTGCACATCGTAATACTCACTGGCGAACAGCTTGCCGGTGCGCGCAAAACCGCTCTGAATCTCATCGGCGATTAACAAAATGCCGTGACGATCGCACAAGGCGCGTAACGCAGATACAAACGCTGGCGGCGCAATATAAAAACCGCCTTCGCCCTGCACGGGTTCGAAAATGATCGCCGCCACCTGCTGTGGGCTGATATCACTGCGGAAAATGGCCTCAAGACTCTCCAATGACTGATGCACGCTCACGTTGTGCAGCGCATTGGGATACTGGGCGTGAAATACCGAACCGGCGAACGGCCCAAAGCCGGTTTTGTAAGGCACGACCTTACCCGTCAGTGACATCGTCATATAGGTGCGACCATGAAATGCGCCTGTGAACGCGATAATGCCGGGACGCCCGGTCGCCGCGCGGGCAATCTTCACCGCATTCTCCACCGCCTCCGCGCCGCTGGAGAAAAAAGTGGTTTTCACTGCGCCGCTTATCGGAACGCACTGGTTAAGCCTTTCAGCGAGATGAATATAGCTTTCATAGGGGATGATCTGAAACGCGGTATGGGTAAAACAATCCAACTGCTGTTGCACGGCCGCCATCACTTTCGGATGACGATGCCCGGTATTCAGCACCGCGATACCCGCCGCGAAATCAGTGTATTCGCGCCCTTTCTGATCCCACACCGTGGCGTTTTCCGCCTTGACCGCATAGAAATCACACATCACACCCACGCCGCGCGGCGTGGCCTTCAATCGACGAGTGTGCACATCACTGTTGCTCATCATTAACCTCGCAATTCACGGGGGACTGTCATCAGTGTGAGCGGCAGGATGTTTTTTCGCCAGTGAACAACTGCGTGAAAATCGCCTCGTTATATAAGGTCCCAATGCGAAGGTGTGTACCCTAAAAGCGATGATGAAGTTTGAAAGGCAGGGAAGGAGAGTGCCCACTAAAACACACGCTAGATCCGCTCTTCACAAACGGTAAGAACGCGGAGGTTTGCAGCACAAAAGCGATGATGAAGTTTGAAAGGAAGGAAAGGAGAGTGCCAACAGAAATGCACGAGAACCCTTCTCACAAAGGGTAAGTATGCGAAGGTGTGCACTGCAAAAGCGATGGTGAAGTTTGAAAGGCAGGGAAGGAGAGTGCCAACAGAAATGCACGAGAACCCTTCTCACAAAGGGTAAGAATGCGAAGGTGTTCACTGCAAAAGCGATGATGATGTTTGAAAAACAGGGAAGGAGAGTGCCAACAGGAATGCACGAGAATCCTTCTCACAAACGATAAGAATGCGAAGTTGTGCACTGCAAAAGCGATGATGATGTTTGAAAGATAGGGAAGGCCAGTGCGAAGAGCGAAGCGTCCGCGCCATGGACGGCGCGGCCGATCTGCAGGGATGCGTTTATCCTTCGCGATCGGACTGGCCTTCCCTGTCGATTGCACCCAGCCTGCAGCAACGATTGCCCCCAGCCCCCAGCAAAGACAGCACCAGGCAATCTACCGGTCGCATCCCACCAAACTGGCAGCAAAAAAAAGAGCACAAGGTTTAACCCTCATGCTCTCTACACTCAGCAGGAAGAAAATAGACTTAACCTTCTGCCTGCTGTGACTGAATCGCGGTCAGTGCGATGGTATAAACAATGTCATCCACCAATGCGCCACGTGACAAATCGTTCACCGGCTTGCGCATACCCTGCAGCATCGGCCCGATGGAAATCAGATCGGCCGAACGCTGAACCGCTTTGTAAGTAGTGTTACCGGTGTTCAGATCCGGGAAGATAAACACGGTTGCACGACCTGCAACGGCAGAGTTCGGTGCTTTCGACTTCGCCACGTCTTCCATAATGGCGGCGTCATACTGCAACGGACCATCGATCACCAGATCAGGACGTTTCTCCTGAGCAATACGCGTCGCTTCGCGTACCTTCTCAACGTCACTACCCGCACCGGAATTACCGGTTGAGTAGGAAATCATCGCCACGCGTGGATCGATACCAAAGGCTTTGGCGGAATCCGCAGACTGAATTGCGATCTCTGCCAGCTGTTCTGGATTCGGATCCGGGTTAATCGCACAGTCGCCATACACCAGCACCTGCTCAGGCAGCAGCATAAAGAACACTGAAGACACCAGCGAACTGTTTGGAGCGGTCTTGATCAACTGCAACGGCGGACGAATGGTGTTAGCGGTGGTATGCACTGCACCCGACACCAAACCGTCCACTTCGCCGCGTTCCAGCATCATGGTGCCGAGCATCACGTTATCTTCCAGCTGCTCCTGCGCGACCACTTCGGTCATGCCTTTGCTCTTACGCAACTCAACCAAACGCGGCACATAATTCTCGCGCACCACTTCTGGATCGACAATCTCAATGCCCTGGCCCAGCACCACACCCTGAGCGGCAGCCACACGCTGGATCTCGTCAGGGTTACCCAACAGTACACAAGATGCAATGCCACGCTCGGCGCAAATCGCAGCGGCTTTCACCGTACGCGGCTCGTCACCTTCTGGCAGCACAATGCGTTTGCCGGCTTTACGTGCCAGCTCGGTCAGTTGATAACGGAAGGCTGGTGGAGACAGACGACGGCTACGCTCGGACGTGGCAGTGAGTGATTCCACCCAATCGGCATCGATAAAGCTGGCCACATACTCCTGCACCTTCTCAATGCGCTGGGTATCATCTGCAGGAACTTCCAGATTAAAGCTCTGCAGGCTCAGTGAGGTCTGCCAGGTATTGGTTTTCACCATAAACACCGGCAGGCCGGTCTGGAAGGCACGTTCACACAGACGCGCAATCGGTGCTTCAATCTGATAACCACCGGTCAGCAACACGGCACCAATCTCAATACCGTTCATGGCGGCGAGACACGCTGCAACCAACACGTCTGGACGATCGGCTGACGTCACCAACAGTGAACCTGGGCGGAAGTGCTCCAGCATATGCGGAATGCTACGTGCGCAGAAAGTCACCGATTTCACGCGGCGGGTCTGGATCTCACCTTCGTTAATAATCTCTGCATTCAGATGGCGGCACATATCGATGGCACGCGTCGCGATCAGATCGAAACTCCAGGGCACACAGCCGAGAATCGGCAATGGACTGTTAGCAAACAGCTGCTTAGGATCGATATTGGCAATATTCGCTTTGGTCGAATCATCGAAAATTTCAGACAGGTCAGGGCGCGTACGACCCTGCTCATCCACTGGCGCGTTCAGCTTATTAATGATCACGCCGGTGATGTTCTTGTTCTTACTGCCGCCAAAGCTGCTTTGCGTTAATTCAATGCGCTCTTTCAACTGCGCAGGCGAATCATTGCCCAGCGCCGTCACGAACACGATTTCTGCATTCAGGGTTTTAGCGATTTCATAGTTCAGTGAAGAGGCAAACTGATGCTTACGCGTTGGCACCAGCCCTTCCACCAACACCACTTCCGCGTCTTGCGCATTCGCGTGGTAGTTAGCAATGATCTCTTCCATCAACACGTCTTGCTGGTTCGAACCCAACAGTGACTCAACGCGTGACATCTGCAGCGGTTCAGCGGCAGGGATCGCGGAGTTCTTACGAATGATGGTGGTGGTTTGATCTGGCGCATCGCCGCCCGCACGTGGCTGGGCAATCGGCTTGAACACGCTCAGGCGAACGCCTTTGCGCTCCATGGCACGAATCACGCCGAGGCTGACGCTGGTCAGGCCGACGCTGGTGCCGGTAGGGATGAGCATGATTGTACGTGACACTATAAAAACCTCTCAGGTGTTGCAGACTAGCCAAAACAACTCCGTCAGCCTGAGCTGACGGAGAGAAGTGTATTTAGGCGGTCAGACGCGCGGCGTCCTGGGCGATGACCAACTCTTCGTTGGTTGGGATCACCACGGCCGGGCGGGTGCCCTCTTTGTTGATAAAACCAGACTTACCAAAGCGGGCAGCAAGGTTACGCTCGTGATCCACTTCGAAGCCCAGCAATGCGAGTTTTGCCAATGACAGCTCACGCACCATCGCCGCGTTCTCACCGATACCACCGGTGAACACCACGGCATCCAGACGACCTTCCATCAACGCGGTATAGCTGCCGATGTATTTCGCCAGACGGTGGCAGAACACGTCCATCGCACGCTTAGCATCTTCTTTAGTCGCGTAGTTGTCTTCAACATAGCGGCAGTCACTGGTGACTTCGGTCAGACCCAGCAGACCAGACTCTTTGGTCAGCAGCTTGTTGATCGCATCCACGCTCATACCCAGCGTGTCATGCAGGAAGAACACGATCGCCGGGTCGATATCACCACTGCGGGTGCCCATGACCAGACCTTCCAGCGGCGTCAGACCCATGGAAGTATCGACGCACTGACCGTTGCGGATAGCCGAAACGGAACCGCCGTTGCCGAGGTGGCAGGTGATGATGTTCAGTTCGTTGACTGGCTTGTTCAGCATTTTGGCGGCTTCCTGCGTCACATAGTAGTGGCTGGTGCCGTGTGCGCCATAGCGACGAACGCCGTGCTCTTTGTACAGTTTGTACGGCAGAGCATAAAGATAAGACTCTTCCGGCATAGTCTGATGGAATGCCGTATCAAAAACCGCCACATTCTTATCTGACAGGTGCGGGAAATTCTTCAACGCTTCGTCGATGCCGATCAGATGTGCCGGATTGTGCAGCGGGGCAAAAGAGGAAGCATCTTTAATACCCTGAATCACTGATTCATCGATGATGACCGATTTAGTCAGCTGCTCGCCGCCGTGAACGATACGATGGCCGATTGCAGCGATTTGTGCCGAAAGCTCTGGTTTTTGTGCCAGAATAGTTTTAACAATGAAGTTCAGCGCTTCACTGTGCGCTGCACCTGCGCCGAGAGGCGCTTCTTGTTTGCTGCCTTCCAGTTTCCATTTGATACGCGCTTCAGGTAAATGGAAACACTCCGCCAGACCTGACAGATATTCGTCACCGGTGGCTGGATTGAGGATGGCAAACTTAAGTGAAGAGCTGCCGCAGTTCAGAACCAGTACTAACTTCGTTGACATGGAAGTACCTATTGATTAAAGAGTGGCTAAAAATAACGCAATCAGACTAACAGCGTAGCCCATGAATGCTGGTAGATTAATGATTAACATCATGCGGTAGTCAAAAAGAGACCGACATGCAAAAAAATTTCGGTAATTTTACGCAGATTTTTGAAATCTGCTTAGCGAAACATGGCTCTAAACCGCTCTTTTATTGAGCTGTAGCTTCGGGTAATGTTGCTAAAACGGCGTCAGAATACCCACTGTCACCCGCAAAGACAAAATCTTTTGAAGGATGTCACGTAAAGTTGTGTAGTTATCATTTTATTTTAATCGTTGCAGAATTAGTTGAGGTCTATCATGGCGAATGACACAAGCAATCCCGGCTGGTTTGGTTTATTCCAGAACGGTCAGCGTTACATGAAGACCTGGCCAGCCGACAAACGACTGGCACCGATGTTCCCTGAAAACCGCGTGGTGACGGCAACGCGTTTTGCCATCCGCTTTATGCCCCCGCTGGCGATATTCACCCTGACGTGGCAAATCGCCATGGGCGGGCAGTTGGGACCGGCGATTGCCACCGCATTGTTTGCCTGCAGTCTGCCGATGCAGGGATTGTGGTGGCTGGGTAAACGCTCCATCACGCCATTGCCGCCGACTTTACTGCACTGGTTCCACGAAGTGCGCGCAAAACTGGAAGAAGCGGGACAAGCGATTGCCCCCGTTGATGGTAAACCGACTTACCAGGCGCTGGCCGATGTGCTGAAGCGCGCCTTCAAACAACTCGATCGTACCTTCCTCGACGATCTTTGATCGATCATCCCCTTTTACTGCCAGAGAATGTGTGCAGTAACCGGGTTTAAATCAAAGAAAAGTGATGCGGGCAAACACGCATCGCTTTCCTTGTGTAATCATTTATCCATTGTTTAAATCTTAAGCGGCCGTGATGGCCCGGGAGCGAACCGTGGAAATGACCCATGCACAACGACTGATCCTCTCCAATCAATACAAAATGATGGCGATGCTTGAGCCTGAAAATGCGGAGCGCTATCGCCGCTACCAGACCATCATCGAACGGGGCTACGGCCTGCAACTGCGCGAACTCGACAAAGAGTTTGGCGAGCTCACGGAAGCCACCTGCCGCCAGCTCATCGATATTATGGAAATGCACCATGCGCTGCATGTCTCCTGGTCGAATCTGAAAGAAGCCAGTACTATCGAAGAGCGCCGTCTGGCATTTCTCGGTTTTGACGCGGCCACCGAAGCACGCTATCTCGGCTATGTGCGCTTCATGGTGAACGTGGAAGGGCGCTACACCCAGTTTGATTCCGGTACGCATGGCTTCAATGCCCAGACGCCGATGTGGGAAAAATACCAACGCATGCTGGCGGTGTGGCACACTTGTCCGCGTCAGTATCATCTTAGCGCGAACGAAATCGCGCAGATTCTCAATGCCTGAATAAGGAGCGACGCGTGAAGTACAGGGGTTTTCTGTTTGATTTGGACGGTACGTTGGTGGATTCATTGCCTGCGGTGATCCGCGCATGGTCATTGTGGGGCGAGCGCCAGGGTATTGCGGCGGAAGAAGTCCTGAACTTCATACACGGTAAGCCAGCTATCAATTCATTGCGCCATTTTATGGCAGGACAGTCTGAAGAGGCGATTCAGGCGGAGTTTCTGTGGCTTGAACGTTTAGAAGCAGAAGACACGCAGGGCGTGCAAGCGATTCCGGGGGCGAAGGCATTGCTCGCCACGCTTAACGAACTGCAGATTCCCTGGGCGATTGTGACCTCAGGATCGATCCCGGTGGCTCACGCGCGTCACAAAGCGGCAGGTTTACCCATGCCGGAAGTGTTCATTACCGCAGAAAACATTAAATTGGGTAAACCGAACCCGGAGCCGTATCTGCTGGGTGCTGAACGCCTGGGGCTGCCTGCAGCGGAATGCGTTGTGGTTGAAGATGCTCCCGCCGGCATTATTGCCGGGCTGGAAGCGCGCAGTGCAGTGGTTGCCGTCAATGCACCCACGGATGCCCCGCGCCTGAATGAAGTGACCTGGCAGGTGAAAACACTGGAACCGCTGGTGGTTTCCCGTGCAGAAAACGGCACGTTTACGCTTTCTGCCAACATCTGACAGAACGGGCCATAGCGGCCCGTTTTTTATAATGGGGTATCCTGAGAAATTTCATCCAGCGAGAGACTAAAGCTTGGAATGAATATCTCTACAAAGTAATCCATTTCTGGGGAACGACGCTGTGACAGTGTTTTCTCCAGGCGTGCCTTGGCCAGCAAAAACTCGTTATTTCCTGCTGACAGCTCTTCCAGACATTTCACGTAGGCGCACAGCGCGTCAGCCTGTTTCACCACCGCTTGTTCACTTTCGCTATGCAAATGCTCGTCAATCAACAGACGGTAGGCATCCTGCAATTCCGGCGGCAACATCTCGATCAACTTCTGCTGGGCGATCTTTTCGATCTTTTTGTACTCATGCGCAATTTGCGCGTTGTAATACTTCACCGGCGTGGGTAAATCACCGGTCAGCACTTCACTGGCATCGTGATACAGCGCCAGCATCGCAATACGCTCTGCATTGAGATTGCCGTTAAATTTTTTGTTTTTGATGATGGCCAACGCATGCGCCACCATCGCCACCTGAAGACTGTGTTCAGAGACATTTTCGGTGCGCACGTTGCGCATCAATGGCCAGCGGTTAATCAGTTTAAGACGGGAGAGATGGGCGAAAAAGTGGCTACGGGTCATAGACGGTTCCTGTTCTCACGGCGGGGAAGGAGTGCCTTCCCCGAGATGAAAACAGTATATACCCTTCATACTTCGGGTTGCATGTGCGTGAGCTGAGTTCACTCACCCAAGTCGCTCACGCAGGTAAGCAACCGGGATTCATTCACTTGCTGCCTTCATGCATTGCGGGTCAGTGTGTCAGACTACTGACGATAGCCTTGCAGGAAACGACCAAATTTATTGATCGCCATTTCCAGATCATCAACACGTGGCAAGGTGACGATGCGCACGTGATCCGGCCATGGCCAGTTAAAGGCGGTACCCTGAACCAGCAGCACTTTCTCTTGTAACAGGAAATCCAGCACCATTTTTTGATCGTCAAAGATGTTGAATTTCTTTGGATCGATGCGCGGGAACATGTACAAAGCACCTTGCGGTTTCACGCAGCTGACGCCCGGAATATCGTCAATCAATTCCCAGGCACGTTGGCGCTGTTCATACAAACGACCACCAGGTGCAATAAACTCGCTGATACTTTGATAGCCGCCTAGCGCTGTTTGAATCGCATGCTGAGCAGGTACGTTGGCGCACAAACGCATCGACGCCAGCATTTCCAGCCCTTCGATATAGCCCTTAGCGTGTTTCTTCGGACCGTTTAACACCATCCAACCCTGACGGAACCCCGCAACACGGTAGGTTTTCGACAGGCCATTAAAGGTCACGGTCATCAAATCCGGCGCCAGTGCCGCAATCGAATGGTGCTGTGACTCGTCGTACAAAATCTTGTCGTAGATTTCGTCAGCGAAAATGATCAGGTTATGCTGACGCGCAATCTCCACCACTTCCATCAGCAGTTCTTTGCTGTACACCGCACCCGTTGGGTTGTTCGGGTTGATGATGACGATGCCACGCGTGCGCGGGGTTATCTTACTGCGGATATCGTCCAAATCCGGGAACCAGCCCGCAGACTCATCACACAGATAATGCACAGCTTTACCGCTCGACAGCGACACGGCTGCCGTCCATAACGGATAATCTGGCGCAGGTACCAGCATCTCATCACCACTGTTCAGCAATGCTTGCATCGCCTGCACAATCAGTTCAGAGACACCGTTACCAATGTAGATATCTTCGACGGTAACATCGCGCATATCACGCGCCTGGTAGTGCTGCATAATCGCTTTACGCGCCGAATACAGCCCTTTTGAATCACAATAGCCTTGCGAACTCGGCAGGTTGCGAATCACATCAACCAAAATTTCATCAGGGGCTTCAAAACCAAACGGGGCAGGGTTGCCGATGTTGAGTTTGAGAACTTTATTACCTTCTTCTTCCAGACGCTTAGCTTCTTTCAGTACCGGGCCACGGATGTCATAACAGACATTTTCCAGCTTGCCGGATTTATCAATTTGAAAATTCATCATTACCGCCTTAACGGGCAGAGTCCTTTAACCTGCCACCAAAATCAAACCTGCCCAATTTACTCCTCTCATTGTCACAAAAGAAGGGCGGCTTAAGGTTTTGGCGCGTTTGCCAATGATTCCCGCCTCGGGTGGCGCAAAACGCAGTATATGAGGGTTAATCTGGTTAATAACTCTATTGGTGGGTATTTTTATAATACAAAATGCTAATGGTTTGTGCTGGTGCTGTAAAGCCGCTAATCCATAGGTATTGGAGGTCATTAAGAAATTTTTTATTTACATCCTGCAAAAAAAACCATTAGCGACCTGATGAAATAGTTAAAGAAATCTTGTTGGATGTCGAAGAACTAAACAGTGCCGTTGCAGCCATCGCTGGTGCCATTGAATGTCACGCATTCTTAATCAGTTTAAGGTGGCAGCATGAAGCGCTGCGAAGTGACCTATTCTGAACACAGCAGCCGTTTAAATAGCATTTACACTGTAACTTTAACGCTGCTGCAGCAGTTTAAGAACCTGGATGGTTAAAAAATGAGCGGCATTGTGGCAGGATGTAGCGGAAAAGGGATTTGGTCAAAAAATGCGATGATTTGATCGAAAACATTTCCCTTTAAAGCGTAAAAATGATTAAGTATAATTTATTATTTGATGCACTTTATCGCTTCGCATCAGCATAACATGATGTTATCTCTTTTTGACCCGCAGGCCGTTTTCGCGGGAAACTAGACAACTACGCAGCTTCCAGCACCTGTGCGACATACGTCTTCGGACCCGAAGTTGTTCTGTCTTATTAGACGGCGCTCCTCTGAATACAGAGTGACGTATCCGTCGGCATCCGCCTGACACGATTTTTCCATGACAGCTCCACACAGGGCTGTCATTAAGCACCATTACCTCTTATCTATTTGATAAGTAGGGTAATACACCAGGGTAGTAGTTTCAAAAAATCTTATAAGTGAAGAAAAAACATGATTAATGCAAATCGTCCGATACTGAATCTCGACCTCGATCTGCTGCGTACTTTTGTTGCTGTTGCTGACTTGAATACTTTTGCGGCGGCGGCTGCAGCAGTGTGCAGAACGCAATCCGCAGTAAGTCAGCAGATGCAACGTCTGGAACAATTGGTAGGTAAAGAGCTGTTTGCCAGACATGGACGTAATAAACTGTTGACGGAGCATGGCATCCAGTTGCTCGGCTACGCCAGAAAGATCCTTCGTTTCAATGACGAAGCGTGCACCTCTTTAATGTACAGCAACATCCAGGGCGTACTGACCATCGGCGCCTCCGATGACACTTCCGATACCATTCTGCCGTTCCTGCTTAACCGCGTAACGTCGGTCTATCCGAAGCTGGCCATTGATGTGCGCGTCAAACGCAACCCGTTCATGATGGAAATGCTGAATCAGGGTGAGGTTGATCTGGTTGTCACCACGTCCAGTCCTGGTAATTTCACCCATCAGGTCCTGCGTACCTCACCTACGCTTTGGTACTGTGCTGCGGATTACATCTTCCAGCGCGGCGAAGCCATTCCACTGGTGCTGCTGGATGAACCAAGTCCGTACCGTGACATGGCGATCGATCATCTGAATGAAGCGGGCATCCCATGGCGCATTTCGTATGTTGCATCAACGCTGGCAGCGGTGCGTGCGGCAGTGAAAGCGGGTCTGGGTGTTACAGCACGTCCGGTTGAGATGATGAGCCCAGAGCTGCGTGTGATGGGTGCAGCTGAAGGGCTGCCGGTATTGCCGGATACTCAGTACCTGTTGTGTCGTAATCCAGACAGTGATAACGAGTTGGCGCTGGCGATCTTCAATGCGATGCAGTCGACCAACGATCCTTACAATCTGACGGCAAATCCAGATGGCACCCTGCTGTTGGATGACGAAGAGTAAGGAGAACAATAGCGGGTTATTCCTTCATATTGGAATACCGGTTAATTGTTAAAACTTATTAAAATGAGCCTTAGACTGATAAACCTCAGCTAAGGCTCTTTTTATGCATTTTAATTCACGCTTTCAAACGCGATTCGCCATCAATAATATTCCTGACTTCCTGAAAAATTGAGATTGTTCCATTTTTGCTCAAACTGGAACTTCTTTATCATTCCGTGCCATCTTTCCCAGGGCATTTGCCTGTACCAATCGCCGATTTTTACAGCAAAAAACACCATTATGTGTTCTGGATCAAAAAAATACCCCCTATAAGGGGGGGGAAATCCCTGTAAGACCTGTCAAAATATGATTGTTAAATGCACGATCCATGCATGTGAATACCCGCTACACTGAATTTAACCTCACAAACTGAAGCGATTTAGCTGGTATGATGGGGTTCGTTTGTTAATAATATGCTACGGGTGTTAATTAATGTTTGGATGCTTTTGTCAAAGTTGACAAAAGGTTATAGAAAGGAGTAAAAAACCCCATAAAATTGCTGCTTATTTGATAATGACAGCATAGTTTACAAGGTTTTTTATCCTTCCCTTGAATTCATGTGGTGTGTTTGCTGCAACAGTGCAGGATGCCAGCGCCACTTTTGATGAGTAAGCAAAGAGTATGTCGACAACCACAGAAGTGATCGCTCATCACTGGGCGTTTATTGTTTTTATTGTTATTGCATTTGGCCTGTGTGCCTTCATGTTGACCGGCGGTTGGTTGTTAGGTGGTCGTGCACGGGCACGCCATAAAGACACCCCGTTTGAATCGGGTATCGAATCTGTCGGTGATACTCATATTCGCCTCTCCGCTAAATTCTATCTGGTTGCGATGTTCTTCGTTATTTTCGACATCGAAGCCCTCTATTTATACGCATGGTCGACTTCAATCCGTGAAAGCGGTTGGGTTGGCTTTGTCGAAGCCGCAATTTTCATTTTGGTGCTATTGGCAGGCCTGGTTTATCTGGTGCGCATCGGTGCACTGGATTGGGCTCCTGCGCGTCGTCGCGTAGTGGTCAAATCAATCCCGGTCAGCCACAACCACACCAACCCTCATAAGCAGTAAAAGCGAGGCAATAAGATGGACTACACGCTGACACGCGTAGACCCGAACGGCGGCGGTGATAACGATCGTTATCCTCTGCAGAAACAGGAGATTGTTACCGATCCCCTGGAGCAGCACGTTCATCGCAGCGTCTACATGGGCAAGCTCGAGCACGCCCTGCATGACATGGTGAACTGGGGTCGTAAGAACTCTCTCTGGCCGTATAACTTCGGCCTTTCCTGTTGCTACGTGGAAATGACCACGTCATTCACTGCGGTGCATGACGTGGCACGTTTTGGTGCGGAAGTTATGCGTGCCTCTCCACGTCAGGCTGACTTTATGGTGATCGCCGGTACGCCCTTTACCAAAATGGCGCCGGTTATTCAGCGTTTGTATGACCAGATGCTGGAACCGAAATGGGTGATCTCCATGGGCGCTTGTGCAAACTCGGGCGGCATGTACGACATCTACTCTGTGGTGCAGGGCGTGGATAAATTCCTGCCGGTTGACGTGTACATCCCGGGCTGCCCACCGCGTCCTGAAGCTTACATGCAGGCGCTGCTGTTGCTGCGTGAGTCGATTGGCAAAGAGCGCCGTCCACTGTCGTGGGTGGTGGGTGATCAGGGCGTTTATCGCGCCAATATGCAGCCAGAGCGTGAGAGAAAACGCGGCGAGCGTATTGCCGTCACTAACCTGAGAACGCCAGACGAAGTTTAAGCTTCCCGTACACGGATGGCACAACGGCCGCAGCAGAACATCACAATTTAATGTGCGCCGCCATCCTGACGCCTTCTTTTGAGTGCCTGATGACAGGCCGGAATGGTGAGTAACGTATGACAGATTTAACCACGCAAGATCTCGCTCAGCCTGCATGGCAAACCCGTGACCATCTGGATGATCCAGTGGTCGGCGAGCTGCGTAACCGTTTTGGGCCGGATGCCTTTACCGTTCAGGCCACCCGCACCGGTATCCCGGTCGTCTGGGTGAAACGTGAACAGTTACTGGAAATTGTCGAATTCTTGCGTAAGCTGCCAAAGCCGTATGTCATGCTGTATGACTTGCACGGCTTCGATGAGCGTTTACGTACCAACCGCGCCGGTTTACCCGCCGCGGATTTTTCCGTTTTCTATCACCTGCTTTCGATTGAACGTAACCGCGACATCATGCTCAAGGTGGCGCTCTCTGAAAACGATCTGAATGTGCCAACCATCACCAAAATCTTCGCCAATGCCAACTGGTATGAGCGCGAAACCTGGGAGATGTTTGGTATCACCTTTAATGGTCACCCGCACCTGACGCGCATCATGATGCCGCAGACCTGGGAAGGCCATCCGCTGCGTAAAGATTACCCGGCGCGTGCCACTGAGTTCGATCCGTTCGAACTGACCAAGCAGAAAGAAGATCTGGAGATGGAGGCGTTAACCTTCAAGCCTGAAGATTGGGGCATGAAGCGTAGCACCACCAATGAGGACTTCATGTTCCTCAACTTGGGTCCTAACCACCCGTCCGCGCACGGTGCCTTCCGTATCATCCTGCAGTTGGATGGCGAAGAGATCGTCGACTGCGTACCTGATGTCGGCTACCACCATCGTGGTGCTGAGAAGATGGGCGAGCGCCAATCCTGGCACAGCTACATTCCGTACACTGACCGTATCGAATATCTCGGCGGCTGCGTGAACGAAATGCCCTACGTGCTGGCGGTGGAAAAATTAGCCGGGATCACCGTGCCAGATCGCGTCAACGTGATCCGCGTGATGCTGTCTGAGCTATTCCGCATCAACAGCCACTTGCTGTACATCTCCACCTTTATCCAGGACGTTGGCGCGATGACACCGGTGTTCTTCGCCTTTACCGACCGTCAGAAAATTTATGACGTGGTTGAAGCGATTACCGGTTTCCGTATGCACCCAGCCTGGTTCCGCATCGGCGGTGTGGCTCACGATCTGCCGAAAGGGTGGGAGCGTCTGCTGCGTGAGTTCCTCGACTGGATGCCGAAGCGTCTGAAAGAGTATGACAAAGCCGCACTGCGCAATACCGTGTTGATGGGCCGTTCGCAAGGCGTTGCGGCGTATAACATGGACGAAGCGCTGGCGTGGGGCACCACCGGTGCTGGCTTGCGTGCCACCGGCCTCGACTTTGACGTACGTAAATGGCGTCCGTATTCAGGCTATGAAAACTTCGATTTTGAGATCCCGGTTGGCGCAGGCATTAGTGATGCCTACACCCGCGTTCAACTGAAAATGGAAGAGATGTGGCAGTCACTGCGCATTCTGGAACAGTGCCTGAAAAACATGCCGGAAGGCCCGTTCAAAGCGGATCACCCGCTGACCACGCCGCCACCGAAAGAGCGCACGCTGCAACACATCGAAACCCTGATCACGCACTTCCTGCAAGTTTCGTGGGGCCCGGTCATGCCGGCCAACGAATCCTTCCAGATGATTGAAGCGACGAAAGGGATCAACAGCTACTACCTGACCAGCGATGGCAGCACCATGAGCTACCGCACCCGCGTGCGTACGCCAAGCTTCCCGCATCTGCAGCAGATCCCATCGGTGATCCGCGGCAGCCTGGTATCCGACTTGATCGTATACCTCGGTAGTATCGATTTTGTTATGTCAGACGTGGACCGCTAATTATGCACGATCAAAAAATTGCCATTCACACTATCGACCCTGATGAGGTCTTTGTGCTGAGCGAGACCGAGCACCACGCTATCGAGCACGAAAAACACCATTACGAAGATGCGCGCGCCGCTTCGATTGAAGCGTTGAAGATCGTGCAGAAACAGCGTGGTTGGGTACCGGACGGTGCCATCAATGCCATTGCTGACGTGCTGGGTATTCCAGCCAGTGACGTGGAAGGTGTGGCCACTTTCTATAGCCAGATTTACCGTACGCCGGTAGGCCGTCACGTTATTCGTTACTGCGACAGCGTGGTGTGCCACATCACAGGTTTCCAGGGCATTCAAGCCGCGCTTGAGCAGAACCTGAATATCAAGCCGGGCCAGACCACAGCCGATGGCCGCTTTACCTTGCTGCCAACCTGCTGCCTGGGCAACTGTGACAAAGGCCCAACCATGATGGTGGATGAAGATACCCATGTTCATCTGACCCCGGAAGGCATCGCCAATCTGCTGGAGCAGTATCAATGACCATTAAACAGATCATTCGTACTGCGGAAACTCATCCACTCACCTGGCGTCTGCGCGACGACAAGCAGCCGGTGTGGATCGATGAATATCGCAGTAAAAACGGTTATGTCGGCGCTGATAAAGCACTGAAAGGTATGAGCCAGGACGAAATCGTTGCGGCAGTGAAAGACTCCGGTCTGAAAGGTCGCGGTGGCGCAGGCTTTAACACCGGCCTGAAGTGGAGCCTGATGCCGAAAGACGAATCCATGAACATCCGTTACCTGCTGTGTAACGCCGATGAAATGGAGCCAGGCACCTATAAAGACCGCCTGCTGATGGAGCAAATGCCGCACCAGTTGGTGGAAGGTATGCTGATCAGTGCGTTCGCCTTGAAAGCCTACCGGGGCTACATCTTCTTGCGTGGCGAGTATATCGAAGCGGCCGTGCATCTGCGCCGTGCGATTGCCGAAGCCACCGAAGCGGGCTACCTCGGTAAAAACATTCTCGGTACCGGTTTCGATTTTGAACTGATCGTGCATACCGGTGCTGGGCGCTATATCTGTGGTGAAGAAACCGCGCTGATCAACTCACTGGAAGGTCGCCGCGCGAACCCGCGTTCTAAGCCACCATTCCCAGCGAGTGCGGGCGTATGGGGCAAGCCAACCTGCGTCAACAACGTGGAAACCTTGTCCAACGTCCCAGCCATCTTCCTCAACGGTGTTGACTGGTACAAGAACATCTCTACCAGCGAAGACACCGGCACCAAAATGATGGGCTTCTCTGGTCGTGTGAATAACCCTGGCGTGTGGGAACTGCCGTTTGGCACGACCGCGCGTGAGATTCTGGAAGATTATGCCGGTGGCATGCGTGATGGCCTGAAGTTTAAAGCCTGGCAGCCAGGCGGTGCAGGGACTGACTTCCTGACCGATCAACATCTCGACCTGCCAATGGAATTTGCCAGCATCGGTAAAGCCGGTAGCCGTTTAGGTACTGCGCTGGCGATGGCGGTTGATCATGAGATTGGTATGGTGTCGCTGGTGCGTAACCTCGAAGAGTTCTTTGCGCGTGAATCCTGTGGCTGGTGTACGCCGTGCCGTGATGGCTTGCCATGGAGCGTGAAGATCCTGCGTGCGTTGGAGCAGAAAAAAGGCCAGCCGGGTGACATCGAAACCCTGCTGCAACTTTGCCGCCAACTCGGCCCAGGTAAAACCTTCTGTGCCCACGCACCGGGTGCCGTTGAGCCATTGCAGAGCGCGATTAAATATTTCCGTGAAGAGTTTGAAGCCGGCATTGCGCCGCAGGTGTTTGGCAATACCCGATCGATCGGTGGTATTCAGCCCAACCTGCTGAAAGCGCGCTGGTAATCAGCCGCCGTACACGGAATTCACCCTGCGCCGACACGGCGCGGGGGACAGAATTAGATGTTTAACGCTCGTCTTAGGGCGAGCCTTACGGAAGCATGTTCACTATGGCTACAATCCATGTAGACGGTAAAGAATATGATGTGAACGGAGCCGACAACCTGTTGCAGGCGTGTCTCTCTCTGGGCCTTGATATTCCTTATTTTTGCTGGCATCCGGCGCTGGGAAGCGTGGGTGCCTGCCGCCAGTGCGCGGTGAAGCAATTCCAGAATGCCGAAGATACCCGTGGTCGTCTTGTTATGTCATGCATGACACCGGCGTCGGACGGCACCTTTATCTCCATCGACGATGGCGAAGCGAAAGAGTTTCGTGAAAGCGTGGTGGAATGGCTGATGACCAACCACCCGCACGACTGTCCAGTGTGCGAAGAGGGCGGTAACTGCCATCTGCAAGATATGACGGTCATGACGGGCCACAGCTTCCGTCGTTACCGCTTCACCAAACGTACGCACCAGAATCAGGACCTCGGCCCGTTCATCTCCCATGAAATGAACCGCTGTATTGCCTGCTATCGCTGCGTGCGTTATTACAAAGATTACGCAGACGGCAAAGATCTTGGCGTTTACGGTGCCCATGACAACGTTTACTTCGGTCGCCCGGAAGATGGCACGCTGGAGAGCGAGTTCTCCGGTAACCTGGTCGAAATCTGCCCGACCGGCGTATTCACCGATAAAACGCACTCCGAACGCTACAACCGTAAATGGGATATGCAGTTCGCACCGAGCATCTGCCAGCAGTGCAGCGTGGGTTGTAACACCAGCCCAGGCGAGCGTTATGGTGAACTGCGTCGTATTGAAAACCGCTACAACGGCACCGTAAACCACTATTTCCTGTGTGACCGCGGTCGCTTCGGTTACGGCTATGTAAACCGTAAAGATCGTCCACGTCATCCGGTACAGAAACGCGGTAACGATTGGGTCAGCCTCAACGCTGAACAAGCGGTGAATGCGGCGGCTGACGTACTGCGTCAGGCGAAGCGCGTGATCGGGATTGGATCACCGCGTGCCAGCATTGAAAGCAACTTTGCGCTGCGTGAACTCGTCGGCGCGGAAAACTTCTCCACCGGTATGCCTGCCGCTGAGCAAGCACGCGTGGAGTTGATGCTGAAAGTACTGCAGGAAGGCGGTATCTATACGCCATCACTGCGTGAAATCGAAAGCTACGATGCGGTGCTGGTGCTGGGTGAAGATCTGACGCAGGTTGGTGCGCGTGTCGCACTCTCTGTGCGCCAGGCGGTGAAAGGCAAAGCGCGTGAAATGGCAGCAGCCCAGAAAGTGGCTGACTGGCAGATCGCGGCGATCCTGAACATCGGTCAGCACGCCAAACATCCGCTGTTTGTCACCAACGTTGATGAAACCCGCCTTGATGATATCGCGGCGTGGAGCTATCGCGCACCGGTGGAAGATCAGGCTCGTCTCGGTTTCGCCATTGCCAATGCGCTCGATGAAACAGCTCCAGCCGTCAGTGGCTTTGACAGCAAGCTGAACGGCAAGCTGGATGTGGTGGTACAGGCGTTAGCCGGTGCCAAAAAGCCACTGATAATTTCTGGTACCCACTCTGGCAGCACCGCGATGATTGAAGCGGCCGCCAACGTGGCGAAAGCACTGAAAGGTCGCGGTGCCGATGTCGGTATCACCTTCCTTGCGGGTGCCGCCAACAGCTTTGGTCTCGGCCTGATGGGTGGACAATCGCTGGATAGCGCGCTGGAACAGCTGGATAAAGGCGAAGCGGAAGCGCTTGTGGTGTTGGAAAACGATCTTTACCGTCACGCACCGAAAGCCACCGTGGATGCGGCTTTGCACAACACCGCACACGTGATTGTGGTTGATCATCAGCGCACGGCGACGCTGGAAAAAGCCGGTCTGGTGCTCTCGACTGCGAGCTTCGCAGAGAGTGATGGCACCTCGATCAACCAGGAAGGCCGCGCACAGCGTTTCTTCCAGGTTTACGATCCGTCTTACTACGACAACAACATAGTGATGCTGGAGAGCTGGCGCTGGCTGCACTCGCTGCATAGCACTGTTGAAAGCCGTCAGATTGACTGGACGCTGCTTGATCACGTGATCGATGCCACCGTTGCAGCATTGCCGCAGCTGAAAGGTATTAAAGACGCGGCGCCGGACGCAAGCTTCCGTATTCGCGGTCAGAAACTGGCGCGTTCACCGCACCGTAACAGTGGCCGTACCGCGATGCGTGCCAATATTAGCGTGCACGAACCGCGTCAGCCGCAAGACAAAGACACCATGTTTGCCTTCTCAATGGAGGGTAACAACCAACCAAGCGCACCACGTTCGCAGATTCCATTCGCCTGGGCTCCAGGCTGGAACTCACCGCAAGCATGGAACAAGTTCCAGGCTGAAGTCGGTGGCAAACTGCGTCATGGCGATCCAGGTGTGCGTCTGTTTGAAGCGAGCGAAGGATCACTGCCGTGGTTCACCGCCGTGCCAGAAAGCTTTGTTGAAGGCAGCCAATATCGCGTTGCACCTTACTATCAGCTGTTTGGTAGTGAAGAGATGACTCAGCGTTCACCGACCTTCCAGAAGCGTATGTCGCCAGCCACGCTGGTGATTAACCCGGCTGATGCAGAGAAACTGGGCGTCAACAACGGCTCTGCGGTTGAACTGGTTTGTGCCGGTGAAACGCTGCGTCTGCCAGTACGCTTCTCCACTTCCCTGCAAGCAGGGCAGGTGGGTCTGCCGCTGGGTATGCCAGGTGTGCCGCCGTTCCTCTCAGGTGCGCAAGTTGACAAACTGCAGGAGGCTGCACAATGAGCTGGCTGACACCGGACGCTATCGACATCCTCATCCAGATCCTGAAAACCATTGTGATCCTGCTGGTGGTGGTGGGTTGTGGTGCCTTTATGAGTTTCGCCGAGCGTCGTCTGCTCGGCTTATGGCAGAACCGTTATGGACCGAACCGTGTTGGCTGGGGCGGCTCGCTGCAGCTCGCCGCTGACATGATCAAAATGTTCTTCAAAGAGGACTGGGTTCCGCCGTTTACCGATCGCTTCATCTTTACTCTGGCACCGGTTATTGCCTTTGTCTCGCTGCTGCTGGCGTTTGCTATCGTGCCGGTTTCGCCTACCTGGATGGTCACCGACCTGAATATCGGTTTGCTGTTCTTCCTGATGATGGCGGGCCTGGCAGTCTACGCTGTGCTGTTCGCCGGTTGGTCGAGTAATAACAAATACTCGCTGCTGGGTGCGATGCGTGCGTCGGCGCAGACGCTGAGCTACGAAGTGTTCCTTGGCCTGTCACTGATGGGTGTGGTGGCGCAAGCCGGTTCATTCAACATGAACGCCATCGTCGAGAGCCAGACGCACTTGTGGAACATCATTCCGCAGTTCTTCGGCTTCGTGACCTTCTGCATCGCGGGCGTCGCGGTGTGTCACCGTCATCCGTTTGACCAACCAGAAGCGGAACAGGAACTGGCCGATGGTTACCACATCGAATACGCCGGTATGAAGTTCGGTCTGTTCTTCGTCGGTGAATACGTGGCAATCACCACCGTTTCAGCGCTGATTGTGACGCTGTTCTTCGGTGGCTGGCACGGTCCATTCCTGCCGCCATTCATCTGGTTCGCCCTGAAAACGGCGTTCTTTATGGTGATGTTTATCCTGATTCGTGCTGCGCTCCCGCGTCCACGTTATGACCAGGTGCTGTCGTTCGGCTGGAAAGTGTGTCTGCCGTTGACGTTATTGAACCTGCTGGCGACCGCCGCAGTGATTCTGTACAGCGCGCAGTAAGGGGTTTTGAGATGACTTTAAAAGATATTGTCGTTGGCTTCGGCACGACAGTGCGCAGTATCTGGATGATAGGCATGCACGCCTTCGCCAAGCGCGAAACCCAGATGTATCCAGAAGAGCCGGTCTATCTGCCGCCGCGCTACCGTGGTCGTATCGTACTGACGCGCGATCCCGACGGCGAAGAGCGTTGCGTTGCCTGTAACCTGTGTGCGGTAGCCTGCCCAGTGGGTTGTATCTCACTGCAGAAAGCGGAAACGGTTGATGGTCGTTGGTATCCGGAGTTCTTCCGCATCAACTTCTCGCGCTGCATCTTCTGCGGTCTGTGCGAAGAAGCCTGCCCGACCACGGCGATTCAGCTGACCCCCGATTTCGAGTTGGGTGAGTTCAAGCGTCAGGATCTGGTGTATGAGAAGCAGGACCTGCTGATTTCCGGTCCGGGTAAATATCCGGAGTACAACTTCTATCGCATGGCGGGTATGGCGATCGACGGGAAAGAGAAGGGCGAAGCGGAAAACGAAGCCAAGCCAATCGACGTCAAAAGCTTGTTACCTTAAGGAGCCAGGTATGGAATTTGCGTTTTATCTTTGCGGACTGGTGGCGGTGCTGACGACATTACGCGTCATCACGCACACCAATCCGGTACATGCGCTGCTGTACCTGATTGTTTCGCTGCTTTCGATTGCGGGTGTGTTCTTCTCGATGGGCGCCTACTTTGCCGGTGCGCTGGAGATCATCGTTTACGCCGGTGCCATTATGGTGCTGTTCGTGTTCGTGGTGATGATGCTGAACCTGGGCAAAACTCAGCAGGACCAAGAGCGCGAGTGGCTGAAGCCTTCGCTGTGGATTGGGCCTGGCATCGTCTCCCTGTTGCTGCTGGTAGTGATGATTTACGCCATTAGCACCGCGCACGATCAGGGTATCGATGGCACCGTCATCGATGCGAAAGCGGTCGGTATCAGTCTGTTTGGTCCTTACGTACTGGCGGTTGAGCTGGCGTCAATGCTGCTGCTGGCCGGTCTGGTGGTGGCCTTCCATATCGGACGTGAAGAGCGGCAGGGCGAAGTGCTGAGCAATCGCCATGCTGATGCACATGCGAATAAGGAGGATCACGCATGATCCCGTTACAACACGGCCTGATGTTGGCTGCTGTGCTGTTTGTTCTCGGCCTGACCTCGCTGGTACTGCGCCGCAATTTGCTGTTCATGCTGATTGGTCTGGAGATCATGATCAACGCCGCGGCACTGGCGCTGGTGGTAGCAGGTAGCTACTGGGGACAAGCTGACGGCCAGGTGATGTACATTCTGGCGATCAGCCTCGCGGCGGCGGAAGCCAGCATTGGCCTGGCCCTGCTGCTCCAGCTCTATCGTCGTCGTCAGACGCTGAACATTGACACAGTGAGCGAGATGCGCGGATGAATCTTCTCTATTTAACCGTATTATTTCCGCTGATTGGCTTCCTGCTATTGGCGTTTTCCCGTGGTCGCTGGTCGGAGAATCTGTCGGCAGCGGTGGGAATGGGATCGGTCGGTCTGGCGGCATTGACCACCGTTTTCGTTGGTATGGATTTCTTCAGCAATGGTCAACAGCCTTTTACTCAGGCGCTGTGGACATGGATTCAGGTCGGCCACTTTGATATCAAAGTGAATCTGGTACTGGACGGCTTGTCACTGACCATGCTGTCGGTGGTCACGGGTGTCGGTTTCTTCATCCACATGTTCGCTTCATGGTACATGCGCGGTGAAGAGGGCTATTCACGCTTCTTCGCTTACACCAACCTGTTCATCGCGAGCATGGTGGTGTTGGTGCTGGCCGACAACCTGATGCTGATGTATCTCGGTTGGGAAGGCGTGGGCCTGTGCTCTTATCTGCTGATTGGCTTCTACTACAGCAACCCAGAGAACGGCAAAGCGGCGATGAAAGCCTTTATCATCACCCGTGTCGGTGACGTGTTCCTGGCTTTCGCGCTGTTCATTCTCTACAACGAGCTGGGTACGCTGAACTTCCGCGAGCTGGTGGAGCTGGCGCCTGCGCACTTCGCTGCTGACAACCATATGCTGCAGTGGGCAACCCTGATGCTGTTGGGTGGTGCGGTCGGTAAATCTGCACAGTTGCCGTTGCAAACGTGGCTGGCCGATGCGATGGCGGGTCCTACGCCGGTATCAGCGCTGATCCACGCCGCCACCATGGTGACCGCGGGTGTTTACCTGATTGCGCGTACCCATGGCTTGTTCCTGCTGACGCCGGAAGTGCTGCATCTGGTGGGGATTGTGGGTGCGATCACCTTAGTGCTGGCAGGCTTTGCCGCGCTGGTGCAAACCGACATCAAGCGCGTGCTGGCTTACTCAACCATGAGTCAAATCGGCTACATGTTCCTGGCGCTGGGCGTACAGGCATGGGACGCGGCCATTTTCCACTTGATGACGCACGCCTTCTTCAAAGCACTGCTGTTCCTTTCTTCTGGTTCGGTCATTCTGGCCTGCCACCACGAGCAGAACATCTTCAAAATGGGCGGCCTGCGTAAGAGCATCCCATTGGTGTACACCTGCTTCCTGGTGGGCGGCGCAGCGCTGGCGGCACTGCCGCTGATTACCGCAGGTTTCTACAGTAAAGATGAAATTCTGTTTGGTGCGCTGGCGAATGGTCACATCAATCTGATGGTGGCGGGTCTGGTCGGTGCATTCCTGACCTCAATCTACACCTTCCGCATGATCTTCATCGTGTTCCACGGCGAAGAGAAAATTCATGCGCATGCGGGCAAAGGCATTACTCACCATCTGCCACTGATTGTTCTGTTAGTGCTCTCCACCTTCGTTGGCGCCATGATTACGCCACCGCTGGCGGGCGTGCTGCCGCAGAATGAATTCGGTGAGGGCGGAAAAGTGGCACTGGAAATCACCTCAGGCGTGGTCGCGATTGTCGGCATCCTGATTGCTGCTGCCCTGTGGCTCGGTAAACGCCAGCTGGTCACCCGCGTTGCTAACAGCGCGCCGGGCCGTTTCTTCGGCACCTGGTGGTTTGCGGCATGGGGCTTCGACTGGCTGTATGACAAGGTGTTTGTGAAACCTTATCTCGGCATTGCCTGGTTGCTGAAGCGCGATCCGCTGAACTCACTGATGAACCTGCCTGCGCTGCTGTCGCGCATCGGTAATAAAGGTTTGGTGGTAAGCGAGAACGGCTACCTGCGCTGGTATGTGGCTTCCATGAGTGTCGGTGCCGTGGTGGTACTGGCGCTGATGCTGGTGATTTAAAGATTGATGAGCGGGGGCGAGAGGATCAAGGGTTCTTTCACCCCAGAAGCGAATGTGAAAAATTGCCTGAATGACGAAGCGTTATTGATATAGCCCGTTTCGTTGCCGTTAGTGTGCAGCAACCAAAGCGTATTTTGTACGTGAGGGTGGCGAGCGCTGACGGTGATGGAAGTGGCAAGCAAGATAGCTCGAAATCAGGTTGAAAAAAGGGAAGTATGCCGTGCTATTACCTTGGCTAATAATCATACCTTTTGTTGGGGGTCTGCTTTGCTGGTTAGCAGAGCGCCTCGGCGCAAAAGTGCCGCGTTGGATCGCCATGATCACCATGGGGCTGACGCTGGCACTCGGTCTGCAGTTGTGGCTGCAGGGAGGCTATTCACTCACCCAGGCTGCTGGAATGCCGCAGTGGCAGTCGACTTTCTCGGTGCCATGGATTCCACGCTTCGGTATTAACTTCCATCTGGCTATTGACGGTTTGTCACTGCTGATGGTGGTGCTGACCGGCCTGCTCGGTTTGATGGCGGTGCTCTGTTCCTGGAATGAAATCGAGAAGTATCAGGGCTTTTTCCACCTCAACCTGATGTGGATCCTCGGTGGTGTGATTGGCGTGTTCCTCTCCATCGACATGTTCCTGTTCTTCTTCTTCTGGGAAATGATGCTGGTGCCGATGTACTTCCTCATCGCGCTCTGGGGTCACAAAGCCTCTGACGGTAAAACGCGTATCAGTGCCGCAACCAAATTCTTCATCTATACCCAGGCTTCGGGTCTGGTGATGTTGATTGCGATTTTGGCGCTGGTGTTTGTGCACTACAACGCCACCGGCGTCTGGACCTTCAGCTACGAAGAACTGCTGAAAACGCCAATGTCGCACACCGTTGAATATCTGCTGATGCTCGGCTTCTTTATCGCCTTCGCCGTAAAAATGCCGGTGGTGCCGCTGCACGGCTGGTTGCCGGATGCGCACAGTCAGGCACCGACCGCCGGTTCGGTTGACCTCGCAGGTATCTTGCTGAAAACGGCGGCGTACGGTCTGCTGCGTTTCAGCCTGCCACTGTTCCCGAATGCTTCCGCAGAGTTTGCGCCGATTGCTATGTGGCTCGGTGTACTGGGTATCTTCTACGGTGCCTGGATGGCGTTCTCGCAGACGGATATCAAACGTCTGATTGCTTATACCTCCGTTTCGCACATGGGCTTCGTGCTGATTGCTATCTACACCGGCAGCCAGCTGGCGTTCCAGGGCGCGGTGATTCAGATGATTGCTCACGGCCTGTCCGCCGCAGCACTGTTCATTTTGTGTGGTCAGCTGTATGAGCGTCTGCATACCCGTGACCTGCGTCAGATGGGTGGTTTGTGGTCACGCATTAAATGGATTCCAGGCCTGTCGCTGTTCTTCGCGGTGGCCAACCTCGGTATGCCAGGCACCGGTAACTTTGTCGGCGAATTTATGATTCTGACCGGCAGTTTCCAGGTGGTGCCGGTGATTATCGTGATTGCCACCTTTGGCCTGGTGTTTGCCTCGGTGTATTCGCTGGTGATGATGCAGCGCGCTTACTACGGCGAAGCGAAATCGAAAGATCCGCTGCCGGGCATGTCACCGCGTGAATTCATGACGATCGGCGTGCTGGTGGTGCTGCTGGTTCTGCTGGGTGTTTATCCACAGCCGATCCTTGATACCTCTCACGCTGCGATGAGCAATATTCAGCAGTGGTTTACCGCTTCAATTTCAACTACAAGGCCGTAATTCGCCATGACAATAACTCCTCAACATCTGATTGCGTTACTACCGCTGTTGATCGTCGGATTGACGGTGGTGGTGGTGATGCTGTCCATTGCGTGGCGACGCAACCACTTTGTCAATGCCACGCTGACGGTCATTGGCCTGAACGTGGCGCTGTTTTCACTGTGGTTTGTCGGTCATGTCGGCGCCATGGATGTCACGCCGCTGCTGCGCGTTGACGGCTACTCGATGTTCTACACCGCGCTGGTGCTGCTGGCCAGCCTCGCGACCTGCACCTTTGCTTATCCGTGGCTGGCCGGTTTCCCGGACAACAAAGATGAGTTCTATCTGCTGGTGCTGATTGCGGCGCTCGGTGGCATCGTGCTGGCAAGTGCCAACCATCTGGCGGCACTGTTCATCGGTATTGAACTGCTGTCACTGCCGCTGTTTGGTCTTATCGGCTACGCCTTCCGCCAGAAACGTTCGCTGGAAGCGGCGCTGAAATACATGATCTTGTCAGCGGCGGCCTCATCGTTCCTGATTTTCGGTATTGCGCTGATTTATGCCGATTCGGGCAGCCTGAGCTTCGTACAGTTAGGTAAGAGCCTGAATGACAGCATGATCCAGCAACCATTGCTGCTGGTCGGTTTGGGCATGATGATTATCGGCCTCGGCTTTAAGCTGTCACTGGTTCCGTTCCACCTGTGGACGCCAGACGTTTATCAGGGTGCGCCTGCGCCGGTTTCAACCTTCCTGGCCACCGCCAGCAAAATCGCCATCTTTGGTGTGGTGATGCGCTTGTTCCTATACGCGCCAGTGACGGACAGCGAAGCCGTGCGCACCGTGCTGGGTGTCATCGCCTTTGTGTCGATTCTGTTCGGTAACCTGATGGCGATTTCGCAGAGCAACATCAAACGTCTGCTCGGTTACTCATCGATCGCTCACCTGGGCTATTTGCTGGTGTCGCTGATTGCGGTGAAAACCCATCAGCTGTCGCTGGAAACGGCGGGTGTGTACCTGGCGGGTTACCTGTTCAGCAGCCTCGGCGCGTTCGGTGTGGTCAGCCTGATGTCCAGCCCGTACCGTGGCCCGGATGCTGATACGCTCTACTCTTACCGTGGTCTGTTCTGGCACCGTCCGATTCTGTCAGCGGTAATGACCGTGATGATGCTGTCGTTGGCCGGTATCCCGATGACCTTGGGCTTCATTGGTAAGTTCTATGTGATCGCCTCCGGTGTGAACGCACACCTGTGGTGGCTGACTGCGGCGGTGGTTGCTGGTAGTGCAATTGGTCTTTACTACTACCTGCGTGTGACGGTGAGCCTGTACCTCAGTCCGCCTGAGATGCACACGCGCGATCGTGATACGCCAGCCAACTGGGCCTTCACCGCCGGTGGTGTGGTGGTGCTGATCTCGGCGATTCTGGTACTGCTGTTGGGTGTCTATCCGCAGCCACTGATCTCGCTGGTGCAGCTGGCACAGCCGCTGATGTAAATGCGATTTGACCTCAGAAATCAGGCCCAAGGGCCTGATTTTTTTTGCCTGTAATCTGAGAATGCGATCACGACAAGGCAATGCGGCAACCCTGTACGGCTGCTTAATACCCGCGCGCTGTGATACTCTCAGGGGATCACTTTTTTCGCTCAGACAAGGAAGCATCATGGAAATGCAATGGCTTGATTGCCACCACAGTGAACTGAGTGCACAGCAGTTGTATACCGTGCTGGCACTGCGCAATCACGTATTCATTGTGGAGCAAAACTGCCCCTATCAAGACGTAGATGGTCAGGATTTGCGAGCAGAGAATCGCCACATTATGGGCTTCCTTGACGGAAAATTATTGGCCTACGCTCGCGTGCTTACGCCCTCACTGGACAGCGCCCCGGTGCTGATTGGTCGCGTGATCGTGTCCGAAGAAGCGCGTGGCCTGAAGTTGGGCTATCGACTGATGGAGAAAGCACTGGAGAGCTGCGATACCCATTGGCCGCAACGCACTATTTATTTATCAGCGCAGGCCCATCTGGAAGGGTTTTACGGTCGTCTTGGCTTCAAAGCGGTGGGGGACGTTTACATGGAAGATAACATTCCGCACATTGGTATGCAGAAAGCGTAATGGCGAGGAATTCTCCTCGCCATTTATACCCGTCATACTTCAAATTACCGGTGAGTTGGCTGCTCTGGCTCACCCGAATCACTGACTTGAGTCAGCTCATCGGGTTCTCTCGTTTGCTGCCTTCCCGAAATTCGAACTTTTTAGGGGGATATCAGCCCGGCGTCATCTGTCGGTCATCGGTGTATTTACGCTGATCCGGCGGCGGTGGGAAATACTGATACAGCCAGGTTTCACTTAAGGTCTCATCTTTGGTGCGCAGGAACAGGCGCATATCCACCGGCTTAGTAGAGTCGCTGTTCGGATACCAGTCAAACAGAATGCGGTAGCCGTTAAGCGGCTCCACATAAAGAATCTCAACCTGCTTGATGGTGCCAGCATTGACTGTAATAACCGGCTCAATGCCTTTCGGCGCAGCGGCTTTCAGGTCGCCACCGACGAAATCAATCGCAAAGCGACGGCACCACTGATCGGGGAAGTGCTCGCCTGGCGCCCAACCTTCCGGGAAACCGCCGATGCCGGTACGTGTGGCATCCACGCGCGCCAGCCCGCTGCGCACGGGCGGCAGTTGGCTCCAGTAAAGTTTGTACTGGAAGTTAAATTCGCTGCCCGCTTTAACCGGTTCCGTTGGCTGCCAGAAGCACACCACGTTATCCAGGGTTTCACCGGTCGTCGGGATCTCCATCAGGTTGATGGCGCCTTTGCCCCACTTGCCAATCGGCTCAACCCACAGGCTTGGGCGCTTGTCGTACCAGCCAATGACATCCTGATAATCTTTGAAGTCGTGGTTGAGCTGCAGCAGACCAAAACCACGTGGGTTTTCATCTTCATAAGCATTGAATTGCAAGCGTTGTGGGTTGTTCAGCGGGCGTGCAATCCATTCCCCTTTACCGGTCCACATTGCCAGACGATCGGAGTCATGGATTTGTGGATGATAGGTATTACACATGCGACGCTCGTTGGTGCCGCAGCTAAACATACTGGTCATCGGCGAGATGCCGAGCTGACGAATGTCGTTACGGGCAAACAGGTGGTTTTCCACCTCCATCACCACGCGTTTCTCTTCGCAGTGGATAGTGAACTTGTACGCACCGGTCACGCTGGCGCCGTCCAGCAGCGCATAAACCACGAAGGTGGTGTCGTCGGCTTTCGGTGTTTCAAACCAGAAGGCGGTAAAGTCCGGGAACTCTTCGTGGCCGTTGCTAAAGGTGTTTACTGCCACACCGCGCGCTGACAAGCCGTACTGGAAGGTTTCATCAACAGCACGGAAGTAGCTCGCACCGAGGAACGAGACGATATCGCGACGCGCCAGTTCTGGCTTTTTAAACGCGCGGAAACCGGCGAAGCCCAAATCGGTTTTGCCGACCAGTTGTTGGGTATCGACGTTAGCGTTGTGGTAGTTAAACAGTTCGGGACGGAAGTGGATTTCGCGCGCTTCACGGCTATCGGCATCCACTGAGAACATGCGGATACGGCGTTTAAAGCCCATCCCCACGTGGAAGAACTGCACATCTAATTCGCGATCGGGAATGTTGTTCCACAGCGAATGGTTGGCATCGTACTGAATTTCGTTGTAGGCCTGCGGTGTCAGATTGGCCAGGGTGTCAGGAAGCGGGCCGGGTGCGCCGCCCCAGGGCTGTTTCGCCAGCGCGGAGGCTTTCTTTTTCAGTGAGTCGAAATCGAAGCGAACTGCGGTGCCGTCGGCGATGCCATCATCGGCCCAGGCGGACTGCGCAAACAGCGAGGAGAGCCCGGTCATGCCGCTTGCGGCAGAGAGGGCCATGGACGCTTTCATAAATTTTCTACGATTCATGCCGGAAATCTAATCCTTAGCTGCTCTGGTGTGTTGTGACTGTCGTAAGACGCATTACGTCTGGCTACAAGGGGATACGACAGTCGCGAAATTAAAAAATTCAGTCTGACAAAAATTTATCAGATTAATCAAATAAGCGAAGCAGAATTCACGCTGCAACAGCGCGGATTACGCAACTTTGCATTGAGTCGAGTAAAACCCAGCGTAATCCTAATCCCTTGCGCGCAGCAAATACCGAATTTATGACTATAGTTAAACAACGATAAGTGACGAGCATGGAGGAAGTATAACGTGTCATCTTCAGATCAATTTGAAACTCGCCTTGATGACGACCTGGCGCTACTGACAGAAACCTTGGAAGAAGTACTGAAATCGTCGGGCGATCCGGCCGATCAAAAGTACATCGAATTGAAACTTAAAGCGGAACAAGCACTGGAAGACGTGAAGAATCGCGTTAGCCAGGCTTCTGACAGCTATTATTACCGTGCCAAAAAAGCGGCCTACCGTGCCGACGATTATGTGCATGAAAAACCGTGGCAGGGGATTGGCATTGGCGCCGCCGCTGGCCTGTTTGTCGGTTTACTGTTGGCCCGCCGTTAAATAGTCGGGGCGTAACGCCGGTTACGCCCGATTCCTCTTTTTTACCGCTTTATCCCCCTCATTTGTCTCGAATCCTTGTTTCGCATCAACGGCGATTGTGTTTCGCGTGCGCGCTTTCTACAGTAAAGCGACAGGGATAAGGAGAATGTAACGTGATACGTGTTGAAATGCTCTCAACGGGCGATGAAGTGTTGCATGGGCAGATTGTCGATACGAATGCCGCATGGCTGGCGGATGTGCTGTTCCAGCACGGTTTGCCAATGACCAGCCGCAGTACCGTTGGCGATGCGATGTCCTCGCTGGTGGAGACGCTGCAGAGTCGCAGCCAGATTGCCGATGTGCTGATTGTGAACGGTGGCCTTGGCCCAACCAGCGACGATCTCAGTGCGCTGGCCGCTGCCACTGCGTGTGGCACCGAATTGGTGATCCAGCAGGAATGGCTGGAGAAAATGGAAGCCTGGTTTGCCAGCCGTGGACGCATCATGGCGCCGAGCAACCGCAAGCAGGCGGAAATTCCGGCGAATGCCGAGCTGATTGATAATCCGGTGGGTACCGCGTGTGGCTTTGCACTTCAGCTCAATCGCTGCTGGATATTCTTCACGCCGGGCGTGCCGTCCGAATTTAAAGTGATGGTCGAGCAGGAGATCATTCCGCGTTTGAAAGCGCGTTTTGATTTGCCAGAGCCGCCGCTGTGTTTGCGTCTGACGACCTTTGGTCGCGGCGAGAGTGACATTGCCGCCGAACTGGAGCCGTTACCGTTGCCGGAAGGTGTGGTAATGGGCTATCGCTCATCAATGCCAATCATCGAAATCAAACTCACCGGACCGGCCAGCCAACGTGTGGCGATGGAGCAGGCGTGGCAGCAGGTGAAGCTGCTGTTGGCGGAATGCACTATCTTCGAAGGCACTGTCGGTTTACCCGCTTTGTTAGCGCATGAGTTGCAACAGCGTGGTTTCCGGCTGGCGTTAAGCGAGCAATACACGGCCGGATTACTGAACTGGCAACTGGCGTCAGCGGACGTGCCGCTCAGCGCAGCAGAGATTCTGCCACCTCATGATGAATCGCTGGAAGCTCAGGTCGATCGTACGCGCAATCTGGCCGCGCATCACGGCACGGTGTTGGCGCTGTCGGTGGGTAATCTGGAAGAGGGCGAAGTGGCGATTGCGCTGCATACGCCGGAAGCCAGCTGGGGCCAGCGCGTGAAGTTCACCCATGGGCGTCACAATGCGGAAACCCGGCAGAAAGTCGTGGCGATGATGGCGATGAACATGTTGCGTCGGTGGCTGCACGGCAGTGAAGTCAGTACCGGGCATGGCTGGATTGATGTGCTGGAAGCCGTGAAACAGTAAGTGTGTGGGCAGGCTTTGCGATGAATTTCACCGGGTCGCCATTGATGGCGACCCGGTGCTTATAGCTCGATCTCAATCTCCCCTTTGGCGCGGCAGCAGCAGGGCAAAATCTCGCCCTGTTGAATAAACGCCAATGGGGTTTCCGCGTAAGCCACTTCGCCTTTCAGCAAACGCATCCGGCACGATCCGCAGTAGCCTTCACGACACTGAAACTCCACGCACACGTTGTGCGCTTCCAGTGCAGCAAGCAGATTGGGATGATCTTCTGCGCACTCCAGCCGGGAGCCGGAACTGCGCAGAATAACAACAGAACGGCTCATGCTTACAGCTGGAAGTCGTTGAAGTCGTCTTCGCCGACTTCGGCATCAATCTGACCCACCAGGTAAGAACTGACTTCCACTTCCTGCGGTGCCACCTGCACGTTATCCGATACTAACCAGGAGTTGATCCATGGAATCGGGTTAGAACGCGTCTGGAACGGCAGATCGAGACCTACAGCCTGCATGCGGATGTTGGTGATGTACTCAATGTACTGGCACAGAATATCTTTGTTCAAACCGATCATTGAGCCACCGCTGAACAGATAATCTGCCCACTCTTTCTCTTGCTCGGCGGCTTTCTTGAACAGGTCGAAACACTCATCACGGCACTCGGCAGCGATCTCTTTCATTTCAGGATCATCTTCACCGGTGCGCAGCAGGTTCAGCATGTGCTGAGTGCCGGTCAGGTGCAGAGCCTCATCGCGCGCAATCAGTTTGATGATTTTGGCGTTACCTTCCATCAGCTCGCGCTCGGCGAACGCAAATGAACAGGCGAAGCTCACGTAGAAGCGAATCGCTTCCAGTGCGTTAACGCTCATCAGGCAGATATACAGCTGCTTTTTCAGCGCACGCAGATTCACGGTCACGGTTTTACCCGCCACTTCGTGCGTGCCTTCTCCCAGCAGATGCCAGTAGCTGGTCATCTCGATCAGATCGTCGTAATACTTCGAGATATCCTGCGCACGCGCCAGAATCTGCTCGTTAGTGACGATGTCGTCAAACACCAGTGAAGGATCGTTGACGATGTTACGGATGATATGGGTGTAAGAGCGCGAGTGGATGGTCTCAGAAAACGCCCAGGTTTCGATCCAGGTTTCGAGTTCTGGAATCGAAATCAGCGGCAGCAGGGCCACGTTAGGGCTACGACCCTGGATTGAATCCAGCAGTGTCTGATACTTCAGGTTGCTGATAAAGATGTGTTTTTCGTGATCTGGCAGTGCCTGATAATCGATACGATCGCGTGAGACGTCTACTTCTTCTGGACGCCAGAAGAAGGAGAGCTGCTTTTCGATCAGCTTTTCAAAGATGTCATATTTCTGCTGGTCGAAACGGGCAACGTTCACTGACTGGCCGAAGAACATCGGTTCTAACAGCTGGTCGTTTTTGTTCTGCGAAAATGTGGTGTAAGCCATGGCTAAGTCCAAAAGTGATGAGGGCCGATCATTGCCGGCCCTGACAAGATAGGGCGTCTGACTAATTAAATCTTACAAGCGCCGCTTTCGCAGCCGTCATCCTGAATGGAAGGAGCCAGGTCGTCCTGCGCATCTTCCGCACCATCACGGGTGTTTTGGTAGTACAGGGTTTTCACGCCAAATTTATACGCGGTCAGCAGATCTTTCAGCAGCTGTTTCATTGGCACTTTGCCATTGGCGAAACGGCTTGGATCGTAGTTGGTGTTCGACGAAATCGCCTGATCGATAAATTTCTGCATCACACCAACCAACTGCAAGTAACCGTCGTTAGATGGCATTTCCCACAGCAGTTCGTACTGATCTTTCAGACGCTCATACTCTGGCACCACCTGACGCAGAATACCGTCTTTGGATGCTTTGATGCTGATGTGACCGCGTGGTGGCTCGATACCGTTGGTGGCGTTTGAAATCTGCGATGAGGTTTCAGACGGCATCAGGGCAGAGAGCGTGGAGTTACGCAGACCGTGCGTAACGATCGACTCACGCAGCGCTTCCCAATCCAGGTGCAGCGGCTCGCTACAAACGCCATCGAGATCCTTTTTATAGGTATCGATCGGCAGAATGCCCTGCGAGTAAGTGGTCTCTTTAAACCACGTACAGGCACCTTGCTCTTTCGCCAGCTCGTTCGAGGCTTTCAGCAGGTAATACTGAATGGCTTCAAAGGTTTTATGCGTCAGGTTGTTGGCGCTGCCATCAGAGTAACGCACGCCGTTTTTCGCCAGATAGTAAGCGTAGTTAATCACGCCAATACCCAGGGTACGACGGCCCATAGCGCCGCGTTTTGCCGCAGGAATTGGGTAATCCTGATAATCCAGCAGCGCATCCAGTGCACGTACCGCGAGGGTCGCCAGCTCTTCCAGATCGTCGAGGCTGTCAATCGCACCGAGGTTAAAGGCAGACAGCGTACACAATGCGATTTCGCCGCTTTCGTCATTCACATCGTTCAGCGGTTTGGTTGGCAGCGCGATTTCCAGGCACAGGTTAGACTGGCGGACGGGCGCGATAGCCGGATCAAACGGGCTGTGGGTGTTGCAGTGATCGACGTTCTGGATGTAGATACGGCCAGTAGAAGCACGTTCCTGCATCATCAGTGAGAACAGCTCAACCGCTTTCACGCGCTGTTTGCGGATGCTGTCGTCTTTCTCGTATTTGGTGTACAGACGCTCAAACTCGTCCTGATCGGCGAAGAACGCATCGTACAGGCCTGGCACGTCAGACGGGCTGAACAGGGTGATCTCTTCACCTTTCAACAGACGGGTATACATCAGCTTGTTGATCTGTACGCCGTAGTCCATGTGACGTACGCGGTTGCCTTCAACGCCACGGTTGTTTTTCAGCACCAGCAGGCTTTCCACTTCCAGATGCCACATCGGGTAGAACAGGGTGGCTGCACCGCCACGCACGCCGCCTTGTGAGCACGACTTCACTGCCGTCTGGAAATGCTTATAGAACGGGATACAGCCGGTATGGAAGGCTTCACCGCCACGGATCGGGCTGCCCAGCGCACGAATGCGACCGGCGTTGATACCGATACCGGCACGCTGCGACACGTATTTCACGATGGCGCTAGAGGTGGCATTGATGGAATCAAGGCTGTCACCACACTCGATCAGTACGCAAGAGCTGAACTGACGCGTTGGGGTACGTACGCCCGACATGATTGGCGTCGGCAGTGAGATCTTGAAGGTAGACACGGCATCATAGAAGCGACGCACGTAATCCATACGCGTATCACGTGGATAACCGGAGAACAGGCATGCAGCAACCAGAATATACAGGAACTGGGCACTCTCGTAGATTTCACCGCTCACACGGTTCTGCGCCAGGTATTTACCTTCCAGCTGCTTCACCGCAGCGTAGGAGAAGTTCATGTCGCGCCAGTGGTCGATGAAACCGTCCATCTGCTCGAACTCTTCTACGCTGTAATCTTCCAGCAGGTGACGATCGTATTTGCCCATCTCAACCATTTTCACTACCTGATCGTACAGCTTCGGCGGCTCAAACTGGCCGTAAGCTTTTTTACGCAGGTGGAAGATGGCGAGGCGAGCAGCCAGGTACTGGTAATCCGGCGCATCACGGGAGATCAGGTCTGCAGCGGCCTTGATGATGGTCTCGTGGATATCAGAAGTACGAATTCCATCGTAGAACTGAATGTGGGAGCGCAACTCAACCTGAGACACGGAGACGTTATTCAGCCCTTCAGCGGCCCAATCCAGTACTCGGTGAATCTTGTCGAGATCAATGCGCTCCTGGCGGCCATCGCGTTTAGTAACGAGCAGACTTTGGTTCATGTCGCGTGTTTACCTGTCCATGAAAGAGTGAGTTATCCCCCATCTATTCACAAGGTCTATGCACAAGCCGCTCGTTGTGAGTAAGCCTGTGGATAAACACTATATATAGGGGGTGCGGGAAGTTTGAACAACAATATGGTGAGTATTCTAGTCAGCATTCTGATCATCACAAGAGTTGATTTTCGCGAAAAAATCCGTCCAGGGGGGTGGCGAAATTCCTGGATCCCCATTCCGTAAGGCCTGCCAATGGTGTCAACTGCCAACGACTTTTTTTTCACTTTTTGATCGAGCGCGTGTTTATTGCTCAAAGCTTCTCATCACGAAAATTTCTGAAGTCAAAAAAGCCCTGACAAGGCCGTCAGTAGCGAACTTATCTAAAATTGCTTATGAATTTTTTGTGACCAATGCAGCCTACAAAAAAGCGTGGTACGCGTCTAAAAGGAAATTGATCTGGATAGCAGTGAGTTACAAACCTGGTGCTTTCCACATTGAGGTGGTTAACCCACTGTCCACCAGGGTGAGTTGGTCGGCATAGACTTTCTGCCAGTTGGCTTTTTGCTGTTGATAGAGTTGGTGGTGTTCTGCGTTGGGGTGAAATTCGCGCTCCCAGCGGACTAACTGCTGTCCGGTTTCCTGCAAACTGCGGTAAACCCCAGCGGCAACACCTGCAGCGATAGCGCAGCCCAGGGCGGTGGCTTCTTTTACCTGCGGCACTTTGACCGTCAGCCCCGTGACATCGCTCAAAATCTGGCTCCACAATTTGCCCTTCGCACCGCCACCGGCAAACACGATCTGTGAGGTTTGGACACCGGAAAAGGCGGCCACCTGATCCAGATTGCAGGCCGAAACAATCGCTGCATTCTCTTCCAGCGCACGGAAGAGCGTCTGTTTATTGCAGCGTTCGGGATCGATGGAAAGATTAATAAAGGAAGGCGCAGCGTGATACCACTTGTTGAAGTGCATCGCATCTGAGAACACCGGCATCACGCCCCACGAACCGGCGGGGACGCGAGCCGCCATCTCTTCCAGCAGGCTGTAGCAATCCACACCAAGGCGCTCCGCCAGCAGTTTCTCTTCGCCGCAAAAGGCATCACGGAACCAGCGCATGGTTAGGCCGGTAAAGAAACTGATCGCTTCCGCCTGTGCCATACCGGGGATCACATGCGGATTCACGCGAATGTTCATTTGAGGATCAACCTGTGGTTGCGGCAAGTTCACGACTTGTTGCCAGAAAGTGCCCCCCAGCACAGCCGTTTCCCCCGCATTCACGACGCCTAACCCCAGAGTGCCAAGCTGCACATCGCCGCCGCCCATGCCGACCACCGTGCCTTGCTCAAGACCACACTGGCGAGCAGCTTCGGCCGTAATCTCTCCTAGCTTGCTGCCGGTTTCGGCTACCGGAGACAAGATATCCCCGCGCAATCCCGCCATCTCTAGCAGGTCAGGGCGCCATTGCCGCGTGTGTAAATCCAGCAGGCCAGTCGTGCCGGCGTTCGATGGGTCCACGGCGAGTTCACCGCTGAGACATTTCGCCAGCCAATCGCTGATCATGGTTAAGGTGGCGGCCTGACGATAAACATCAGGTCGATGATGTGCCAGCCACAGCAGACGCGGCATCGCGCCCAGTGCCAGCGTTTGTCCTGAACACTGATAGATTTCGTGCTCAAACTGGCCGTGGTGAATTTCCTTAAGTTCACTCACCTCGCGGCTGGCACGGGCATCCACGTTGGCACACGCCCAAATCGCTTCGCCCGCTTTGTTGTAAAGCACAATACCTTCGCGCATTGAACAGCAGGCCACGCTCCGTATCGCCCTGGCTGGCAATTGTGACTGTTGCAGCACCTGTCGAATGCACTGACAGGCAAGTTGCCAGTTGTGCTCGAGATCAAACTCCATTGATCCTGGCACATCGGGCAGGGCGAGGTGCCGCCATTCAGCCTGCGCCACCGCGACTTGCTCACCCTGAAGATTGAAAATCACGGCGCGAATGCTACCGGTGCCGGCGTCGAGCGCCATCAGATGTGGGGGGTGTGTCATCACGAAACTCCTGTTGAAAAGGAAAGAGTGCTCCACACCGACGGCCCAACGGGTGTTACTGCAAAGATAGGGGTGCGTGAGCGTTTTCACCTCCAGATGAAGGGCTTAGCCCATCGTTGAAAGTTTGAACTGTGATCGCTGCGAGAGTTTTATTCAGCGAGCCTGGCCAGGCTTGCCACTCTGCAAATCGTGATGAAAGGAACAAGCCGATGGAAGTAACGCTGGTAGAGATCAACGTGAAGCCCGACTGTATCGACGAATTTTTGCGGGTGTTTAAGCTCAATCATTTAGGGGCATTGCAGGAACCTGGCAATCTGCGTTTTGACGTTTTGCAGGACAGTAGTGAAGCGACACGCTTCTTTATTTATGAAGCTTATGCGGATGAGGCAGCGGTGTTAGCACACAAGAAAACGCCGCACTATCTGGCCTGCGTCGAGGCGCTAGAGGCGCTGATGAGCGAACCGAGAAAGAAAACCGCGTTTAAGGGGGTTTTTCCTGAGTAAGGGCGTTCATCATTTCGTCTTAACACTTAGAGGCATGACTTGTTGAACTCTTGAATGAGCAATGACTAAGAGATGCACCACTGCCACAGAGACGATCCAAAGCCATGATCAACGTTCAGGGCCAGTAAAGCCCCGCCCGAAGAGCAAAGCATCCGCCGCCGGGATGCGGCGGCCGATCTGCATGGATGCGTGTTTCCTTTGCGATCGGGCGGGGCTTTACTGGCTTATACACCGATCCCACAGCGGCAATTCGCCAATCCACGCAAAAAACTCAATCCTGACGATGGGTATGAATCATATAGTTCACATCCACACCACGTCCCAGACGGAACTGATTGGTCAGCGGATTGTAGTGCAGGCCAATCATGCCTCTCTCGCGCAATGGCGTCTCATCTACCCAGTTCAGCAACTCTGAGGGACGGATAAACTTTTTCACGTCATGCGTGCCGCGCGGCACCATGCGCATCACGTATTCGGCACCGAACACTGCCAGTAACCATGCTTTTGGATTGCGGTTAATGGTAGAGAAGAACACTTCGCCACCCGGCTTCACCAACTGCGCGCAAGCCAGCACCACAGAACGCGGGTCCGGGACGTGTTCCAGCATCTCCATACAGGTCACGACGTCATAGGCACCCGCATGGCTAATCGCATGATCTTCCACGGTCTGCTGCACATAGTTCACGCTCACACCGCTCTCCAGCGCATGTAACCGCGCCACTTCCAGCGGCTCGGCGCCCATGTCCAGCCCGGTTACGTTGGCCCCTTCACGCGCCATGCTCTCCGCTAAAATACCGCCGCCGCAGCCGACATCCAGCACCTTCTTTCCAAACAGGCCATTGCTGTGCTGGGCAATCCAGCCAAGACGCAGGGGATTGATGCGGTGTAACGGCTTAAATTCACCCTCTAAATCCCACCAGCGCGATGCCACTGCTTCAAACTTGGCAATCTCAGCGTGGTCGACGTTTTGGCGGCTTTCCTGCGGTTGTTCACTCATTGAATCACGACTCCTGACAAAATATTCCCTCAGTATAAACGCTTAACTCTTGCTAGCGCATCTCTCACCTGCAAGGAAAAGCGGCATTAAACCCCGCTTTACGTTCACCGAGGGCAACCACTGTGATATACTTTCGCACCATTAAAAACCGGCATTATGTAGAGGGATAGCGGCTCCATGAGCGACCTTGCGAGAGAAATTACACCGGTCAATATCGAAGAAGAGTTAAAAAACTCCTACCTCGATTACGCCATGTCGGTCATCGTTGGCCGAGCTTTACCCGATGTGCGTGATGGCTTGAAGCCGGTGCACCGCCGTGTGCTTTTTGCCATGAGCGAACTGGGTAACGACTGGAACAAAGCTTATAAGAAATCGGCCCGTGTGGTCGGTGACGTGATCGGTAAATATCACCCACACGGTGATTCCGCGGTATACGAAAGTATCGTTCGTATGGCCCAGCCGTTCTCCCTGCGCTACATGCTGGTAGATGGTCAGGGTAACTTCGGTTCCGTTGATGGCGATTCCGCCGCAGCGATGCGTTATACCGAAGTGCGTATGGCGAAGATCTCTTCTGAACTGCTGGCGGACCTCGAAAAAGAGACCGTCGATTTTGTGCCGAACTACGATGGCACCGAGCAGATTCCTGAAGTTCTGCCGACCAAAATTCCTAACCTGCTGGTGAACGGCTCGTCCGGTATCGCCGTAGGTATGGCGACCAACATTCCACCGCACAACCTGACGGAAGTGATCAACGGCTGCCTCGCCTTCATCGAAGACGAAGACATCACTGTTGAAGGCCTGATGGAACACATCACCGGCCCTGACTTCCCGACTGCGGCGTTCATCAACGGTCGTCGTGGTATCGAAGAAGCCTATCGCACCGGTCGCGGTAAAATTTACATCCGCGCACGCGGCGAGATTGAAACCGACGCAAAAACCGGCCGCGAAACCATCATCGTCAATGAAATCCCGTATCAGGTAAACAAAGCGCGCCTGATCGAGAAAATTGCCGAGCTGGTAAAAGAGAAGCGTGTTGAAGGCATCAGCGGCCTGCGTGATGAATCCGATAAAGACGGTATGCGTATCGTCATCGAGATCAAACGCGATGCGGTCGGTGAAGTGGTGCTCAACAACCTCTATTCGCTGACGCAACTGCAAGTCTCCTTCGGCATCAACATGGTGGCACTGCATCAGGGCCAGCCGAAGATCATGACGCTGAAAGGCATCATTGAAGCCTTCGTGCGCCACCGCCGTGAAGTGGTGACGCGCCGTACCATTTTCGAACTGCGCAAAGCGCGTGACCGTGCACACATCCTTGAAGGTCTGGCCATTGCGCTGGCCAACATCGATCCGATTATCGAACTGATTCGTCGTGCACCCACCCCAGCTGAAGCGAAAGCGGGCCTGTTGGCACAGCCATGGGATCTGGGCAACGTCGCCACCATGCTGGAACGCGCGGGCGATGACGCAGCACGTCCAGAATGGCTGGAAGCCCAGTTCGGTATTCGTGACGGTCAGTACTACCTGACTGAACAGCAAGCTCAGGCAATTCTGGATCTGCGTCTGCAGAAACTGACCGGCCTTGAGCACGAAAAGCTGCTCGACGAATACAAAGAACTGCTGGACCAGATCGCAGAACTGATCCACATCCTGCAGAGCGCCGAGCGTCTGATGGAAGTCATCCGCGAAGAGCTGGTGGCAATGCGCGATCAGTTTGGTGACGAGCGTCGTACTGAAATTACCGCCAACAGCGCCGACATCAACATTGAAGACCTGATTAATCAGGAAGATGTTGTGGTCACGCTGTCGCATCAGGGTTATGTCAAATACCAGCCGCTGACTGACTATGAAGCGCAGCGTCGTGGTGGCAAAGGCAAATCCGCAGCACGTATTAAAGAAGAAGACTTTATTGATCGTCTGCTGGTGGCCAACACCCACGACACCATTCTGTGCTTCTCCAGCCGTGGCCGCCTCTACTGGATGAAAGTTTACCAGTTGCCAGAAGCGAGCCGTGGTGCACGTGGTCGCCCAATTGTTAACCTGCTGCCACTGGAAGCCAACGAACGTATCACCGCTATTCTGCCAGTGCGTGAGTACACCGAAGGCTTTAACATCTTCATGGCCACCGCTGACGGTACCGTGAAGAAAACCGCTCTGCAGGAATTTAGCCGTCCACGTAGCGCCGGTATCATCGCCATCAACCTACGTGAAGATGATGAATTGATCGGTGTTGCACTGACCAACGGTAGCGATGAAGCGATGCTGTTCTCTGCAGCGGGTAAAGTGGTGCGCTTCGCTGAGACCGCAGTACGTGCCATGGGCCGTTCAGCCTCGGGCGTGCGTGGTATCAAACTGGCCGAAGGCGATAAAGTGGTCTCCCTGATCGTGCCACGTGAAGAGGGCGCCATCCTCACCGTGACGCAAAACGGTTACGGTAAGCGTACGGCGAATAGCGAATACCCAACCAAGTCGCGTGCAACACAGGGTGTGATCTCGATTAAAGTCACCGAACGTAACGGGCCAGTGATTGGCGCGGTGCAGGTGGTGGATGGCGATCAGATTATGATGATTACCGATGCCGGTACGCTGGTGCGTACCCGCGTATCAGAAGTCAGCGTAGTCGGACGTAACACCCAGGGCGTGATTCTGATTCGTACCGCTGAAGACGAAAACGTTGTGGGTCTGCAACGTGTTGCTGAGCCGGTGGAAGAGGAAGAACTCGACGCCATCGACGGCAGCGTCGCAGAAGGCGAAGAGGATATCGCGCCGGAAGTCGACAACGACGACGATGCACCTGAAGTGGATGAAGAAGAGTAATCCGCAGCGGTGAAGAACAGCGGCAGGTCAGGGCAACCGACCTGCCGTTTTTTTATCTGAGTTTTACTCCCAAAGTCGTGCGCCAACTGGCTTTTTCGGGCCGATAAAGCTAGTGTATGAGGGTTTTTCAACTTCCTGACAACCCCTTACCGCCAGTGAGCCTCTTTTGAAATATCTCGTCTCCTTTCGCACCACGCTTCGCATCTCGCGCTATCTGTTCCGTGCGCTGGCGCTGCTGCTTTGGACGCTGGGTGCGTTGCTGACCACTTTTTTCATCATCAACGTGCTACACGAGAAAGAAAATGCGGTACGTCAGGAGTTTGCGACCAATTATGGCCAGGCCGAATGGTATGTACGCCATTCTGCTGACGTGATGCGTGAACTGAAGTACATCACGGAAAATCGTCTGAGCAACAGCAGCAATGGTCTTGATGTGCTGAATGGCCTGCCTGCCGGCAAAAGTACCTTGCCGCAGTTCACGCCGCTGTTTTCCGATGGTGACTGCACCTCAATGAGCAATACCTGGCGCAACTCGCTCGATTCGCTGGGCTACTTCATCAATTACTGGAAAAGCAACTTTGCCTCCGCCTACGAACTCAACCGGGTGTTCTTTATTGGTGGTGAAAACCAGTGTCTGGCGGATTTCGCCATTGGTAATAACAATTCGGTCGATCGTGAACGTAGCCTGAAAGCGCTGCGTGAGCGTGTGCTGCACTATCGCAGCGGCAACGAAGAAGAACGCCGTAATCCGATGTATTGGATCACACCGAGCAGCCAGCCTGGCGTCGGTAATTTCTATATGGTGATGCCGGTTTATGTGGCTAACAAGCTGCAGGCGTTGCTGGGCGTGGAACAAAATATCCGTCTTGATGAGTTTATTCAGCCAGGCGGATTGCCGCTGGTTGCCACCATCACTGACGAGAATTATCGCCCGCTGTTGAGTTCGCGACGCGGTGGGCCGGGTTATGCGTTGGATGATCTGCCGGATGACAGCACCTGGTTTGGCTATCTCAATAGCTATCACCAACTGGTGCTGAAAAAGCCGCTGCCGCCCTCCAATCTCAACGTCGTGTGGTCGCTTTCAACCGATGTGCTGGTGGATCAGCTCAAGCTCATGCTGATTAACGCCCTGTTGCTGAACATCCTCAGTGCGCTGATCCTGTTTACGCTGGCATGGGTTTTCGAACGTCGCATGTTCCTGCCGGCGGAAGACAACGCACATCGGCTGGAAGAGCACGAGCAGTTCAACCGCAAAATTGTCGCTTCGGCACCGGTTGGCATCTGTATTTTGCGCACCAGCGACGGCACCAATATTCTGAGTAACGAACTGGCGCACAACTACCTGACGCTGCTGACGCAGGAAGATCGCCAGCGTCTGAATGAGATTATCGGGGGGCAGCAGGTCAACTTTGTCGATGTGCTCACCGGCACCAATACCAACCTGCAAATCAGCTTTGTGCATTCACGCTATCGTAATGAAAACGTAGCGATTTGCGTGCTGGTAGACGTCTCAGCGCGTGTACGCATGGAGCAGTCGTTGCAGGAGATGGCGCATGCGGCAGAGCAGGCCAGCCAGTCCAAATCCATGTTCCTTGCCACCGTCAGCCATGAGCTGCGTACCCCGCTGTACGGCATTATCGGTAACCTCGACCTGCTGCAAACCAAGTCGTTGCCGAAAGGCGTCGAATCGCTGGTAACGGCGATGAACAACTCCTCGAGCCTGCTGCTGAAAATTATCAGTGATATTCTCGATTTCTCGAAAATTGAGTCGGAGCAGCTGAAAATTGAGCCGCGCCCGTTCTCGCCACGTGAGGTGGTCAATCACATCGCCAGCAACTATCTGTCGCTGGTGGTGCGTAAACGCCTGACGTTATATGTCATGATTGAAAACGATGTGCCGCTGACGATGGATGGCGATCCAATGCGTCTGCAGCAGGTCATTTCTAACCTGCTTAATAACGCCATCAAGTTCACCCATACTGGCTGCATTATTCTGCATGCCTATGTCAAAGATGGTTATCTAGCCTTCCGCGTGCGCGATACCGGCGTCGGTATTCCTGCGAAAGAAGTGACGCGTCTGTTCGATCCCTTCTTCCAGGTGGGCTCTGGCGTACAGCGCAATTTCCAGGGCACCGGGCTGGGTCTGGCAATCTGTGAAAAGCTGATCAACATGATGGACGGTGATATTGAAGTCGACTCTGAGCCGGGCATGGGTAGCCAGTTTATCATCCGTATCCCCATTTACGCGGGACAACAGCCTGCGCCGCCGCTGCTGGATGGTTTGCAGGAAAAAGCCATCTGGCTGGATATGCGCAATGATTATCTCGCGGTCTTCCTGCTACGTCTGTTGCAGCAACAGGGTATTACGATCGCGCATTATCAGGGCAATGCCGGTAGCGACGATGTGATTATTAGCGACCATCAGGATACGGTGCCACAGGCCGTGCGCGCGCAGATTCACATCTGTGGTCAGCATATCGACATGCCGCAGGAAACCGCGCCGGGTCAGTGGGTGCAGAGCAGTGCGATGCTGCACGATCTGCCTTCATTACTTGGCCGCATCTATCGCATTAATATTGATAGCGAAACCAGCACGCCGTTGCAGTTGGCCGCACCGCAAGAGGCCAACCGTTACGATGACATTATGGTACTGATTGTTGATGATCACCCGATTAACCGTATGTTGCTCTCCGAGCAGCTCGGCACACTGGGCTATCAAACCAAAACCGCACAGGATGGGGTCGATGCGCTGAACGTGCTGAGCCGTAATCACATTGATATTGTGCTGAGTGACGTCAATATGCCGAATATGGATGGTTATCGCCTGACGCAGCGCCTGCGTCAGCTGGGTCATGCCTTCCCGGTGATTGGGGTGACGGCCAATGCGTTGGCAGAAGAGAAGCAACGCTGTATGGATGCCGGGATGGATAACTGCCTATCTAAGCCTGTTACGCTTGATGTGTTGAAATCCACGTTGGCAATCTATGCCGAGCGGGTAAGAAAAAGCAGGAAAGGGTAGTACAAAAGAACAGGCGCACCGAAGTGCGCCTGTTCTACTTCTTAATCTCTTTCAACCTGAGTCGCGCTCACGGAAGAGAGGTAATTCAGCAGGGCGATATCATTTTCCACCCCGAGCTTCATCATCGCCGATTTCTTCTGGCTACTGATGGTTTTGATACTGCGGTTCAGTTTTTTAGCGATTTCCGTTACCAGGAAACCTTCTGCAAACAGGCGCAGAACTTCACTCTCTTTCGGCGACAGACGTTTGTCTCCGTAACCGCCAGCACTGATTTTCTCCAGCAGTTTCGCCACGCTTTCAGGCGTATATTTTTTGCCTTTCTGCAGGGCTGCCAGTGCTTTTGGCAGATCGGTCGGTGCACCTTGCTTCAGTACAATCCCTTCGATATCCAGATCCAATACGGCGCTCAGGATCGCTGGGTTATTGTTCATGGTCAGAACGATAATTGAGAGGTCCGGATAGTGACGTTTGATGTACTTAATCAGTGTGATGCCATCACCGTATTTCTCGCCTGGCATAGAGAGATCGGTAATCAGAACGTTAGCATCCAGTTTGGACAAGCTGTTAATCAGTGCTGTTGAGTCTTCAAACTCACCTACAACGTTGACCCATTCGATCTGTTCCAGAGACTTACGGATACCGAACAGAACAATCGGATGGTCATCGGCAATAATTACATTCAGGTTATTCATCTTATGGGTTACCTTGCTGCAGCAGTTGGTTGACGTATGCGTCAATTTCACTGGTGGTATTTATAATGGTTAAATCTTCACATAGTTTTATGTGATGTTCTAACTCTTCACAAAGCTGTTTACCTGGAACCAGATTTAGCATGGCGAACACGCCTTTCAGGCGATGTGCAGTCTGAGCAAGCGAGGGATAATCCTTCTCCGCTGCCTCAGTATACAGTCTCTTCACATCAGGCGGTACTGTCTCGGTAAACAGCTGGAAATAGCCTCCGCTCATCAGCGGCGTGGCAGCCTCATCTTCACTACTTTCCTCCATCAAATCATGAGCCATTTGCTTTTCAATCAGTGCCAGCAGCGCGTCAAGCAGCGCATTGCTGAGATTGAAATTGACCCGGTATTGCTGATCGTTCAATGCGTGGTGACCCATTTCGTCACCGGCTAATAGCAGGGCCCAGCCATTGAGGCGGGCGGGATCGTCAGTGATCAGCACATCATGATCTTGACCGGATAAACGTTCGTCAGAGGTCAGGCAATTCGCTCCCCAGTTTTCTAACTGGCGGCAAACAATTTTGTGCACATCTTCGACGGCGATATCAACCAGCGCGGTCACGCCTTCCAGCAGTTTCTCTTCCTGCTCGCCCTGCAGTTCCAGCGCGAGGGGCAGCTGAATATTATAGCGCGTGCCGATATCGGGCTTAGCGATGATCTCCAGCTGGCCACCCATCTGCTTGCACAGCTGCTTGCAGAGGAAAAATGCCATGCCAGAGGCCTGGCCGTAACGATCCTGGGTGGTTTCGCCCAGATACGGGAAATCAACATTCGCCAGCTCATCGACGCTCAGGCCGGAGCCGGTATCCACCAGTTGCAGCAGCACTGAGTTGGGTTTGTTCTCGCTGGCTTTAATCTCCAGCGTAATCTTGCCCCACTGCGTGGTGGTTAGCGCATAGTGCATCAGGGTGGTCAGGACTTTGCGCAGTGCACGGCGATCGCCAAAGCGCATCTCGTCGTTCGCCAGATGGTTGTTGACCACCAGCGCCAACCCTTTACGGCGCATCAGCGGTAGGCTTTCCAGCGCGATGTCGTCCAGCAACTCCTGCAAATTGAACACGCTGGCATCCGGCGACCAGTCGTGTGCTTCCAGGCGGTTCAGCAACACAATGTCATCGACCAAACGAGACAGTCCCTGACTTTCATCCAGTAAATCCAGCACGCTTTCATCGTCATCACGCTGGCTGAGTTGCACCAGTTGCGCCACCATGCTCTCAAGCGGACGGTTGAGGGCGTGACCGAGATTTTGCATCAACTGCTGACGCATCTGATGATTACGATCCAACACCTGCTGTGCCTTCTGCAGCTTTTTATTCACCAGCAATTCACGGTCCTGATCGCGCATCATAAACAGTTGAGTATGCGGTGACAGCACGCTACGGGCGTGGCGGATCTCATACACTTCGTTGTTAATGGTGGCCTGCAGCACCCCCTGATGCTGATCGGACATGTTGATGATTTTCTGCAGGTTCAGATGGGGCAACAGATGCTCGGCAATTTTGTTGCTTAACAGCGTGCGATTGGTGGCGAAGTCATACACCAGCAAACCCACCGGCAGGCTCGCAACAATCTCTTCATTCAGCATGCGCAGCGAATCCAATTCGGCGCTTTGGTTCTCGTTCGGGCGCAATGATTGTTGGCGCAATAAGGTGATACCGGCAATGGACAGCAACAGCAGCACCAGATTGATCAACAGCGGCCACATCAGGTTGTGCAGGGTATCGATAGCGAGGCTGGTGAGCGGCACGCGATAGACCAGCTGTAACGACGTGCTGGGCAGTGACGCCGCAATTTCGAGATTGGGATTCGCCAGCGACACATGAGTGGTTTCGCTGGTGGAATCGTCGCCACTGGTGCTGGAAGACTGCGTGGCATCCTGAATTAACTGGAAGTTTTCCAGCGGCATGCTGTGTGGGATCAAATCGTTGATCGGCAGATCAAAAGCGACCACCGTGGCGAGGTGACCAGGCTGGTTGAAGGTAGTACGCAGGGTAAAGTAGTGATCGTTCTGCCAGGCGAAATGGCGCAGCGGTGAAAAGCTTTCACGTTCGTCCAGCGCATTTGCCTGTTGCAACATCTCAGCGCGACGGCTGTCGACCAGTGTATTGATGGCGCTCTCTTTATAACGCGTCGCCATGTCTTTTAACGGCAGCGTCGAGATCATGATCAGGCTGTTGTCCTGACCATTCAGGAAATACATCGACCAGGTGGGATTCTCAGCGCCCCACAGCGTATCGAGGTAATTGGACATGCGCATCGTCATATCCAGCGTGCTGCTATCGTGCGAGCCAAAGATCAGCGCTTCCGTTTTACGGCGCGTCTTTTCCAGATAATAAACATCCGGGCGCAGGCGGGTTTCCAGCAGATTGGCATTGGGCGCAGATCCGGCCGCACTGGTGGCGAGATTTTCATAAATCTGCCAGGTCGCGAAACGCGAGGCATCGATACGTTTTTGCACCGCACGCGCCAAATCGGTCATCGCGTAACGCTTCTCGGTGATCCAGGCGTTGACACTATTGTGCACCATGGCACCCAGCGCCAGAAACAGCACCAGGTTGAACACCACGAAGAAACGGGTAACGTTACCCGAGGTCAGCGGAAATTTGTAAGGCAGCATAGTGTCTCAGGGTCCTGCGATTAGCGCGCCACCAGGCGAGCACTGGCGGCAACGGCCAGCAGCAGGAGGGCGATCAATAAAAATGCGCCACTCAAACTGAGCCACTGGGAAATAAATCCGATTAAAGCCGGACCTGAAAGAATACCTGCATAGCCTAATGTTGTCATGGCAGAAATCGCTAGATTCGACGGCATATCGTGTTGATTCCCTGCCGCATTAAACAGCATGGGCACGGTATTGGCTAAGCCGAATCCCACCAGCAAGAAAGCCAGCAATGCAATCTGAGGCCAGGGCAGCAACACTGCCAGCGTCATGCCCGCCGCCGCCGCTAACGCACCGGTAACCATCACGGGGTAACGGCCAAAACGTTGAATCACTTTATCACCGGTGAGACGACCTATTGTCATCGCCACAGAGAAGATGGCATAACCTAGCCCCGCGTGCGCGACGTCCATCTCGGCGTTTTGCAGCAACAGCAGCGCGCTCCAGTCGAGCACTGCGCCTTCTGCCAAAAACAGAATGAAGCACAGTAATCCCAGGAAGGCGACCCAACCGCGTGGGATTACCAGCCAGGGTTGATCGGGCTGATACAACCGTTCAGTCATTAACGTTGGCAGGCTGATCACCAGCAGCACCACGATTAACACCATCACCACCGCGACGGCATGCAGGGGAGAGAGACCACAGGCCAGCAACAAACTGACGCTACCGGCACCAATAATCCCGCCAAGGCTGAAGAAACCATGGAAACCCGACATCATCGGCTTGCGTGCAGCTTTCTCCACTTCAACGGCCTGCACATTCATGGCGACATCCAGCATGCCTAACCCGGCACCGAAGATCATCAGTGCCGCAGCCATCAACCACATCACATTGAGCAGAGTAAGCAGTGGCAGGATCGCCAGCACCACTAACGTGGAAAATAACATCACTCGACGACCGCCCACGCGGGCGATTAACGCACCGGTGATCGGCATCGCCGCCAGTGACCCCACACCGAGACACAGCAGCAGCCCACCTAAGGATGCGCCGCTCAGTGCCAGACGCTGGCTGGCAAAGGGAACCAATGGCGCCCATGCCGACATGCAAAGTCCGGCAATCAGGAAAACGATACGCGTCCCCAGATTGACACGCTGATGTAAGTTGTTGTGCTGTGCGGCGTCCAGTGCTGTCATAAAAGTTATTTTTTCATTAGCTATTAAAGCGACGAAGTTTAGCATCAAAGCTGGCATCGCACCGCTGCCGGGAACCGATCGGTTCGCCTGTGATGATCACCAGAAACAGGCATATTACCGATATTTTATCTGGCGTTGCGCTTTTCCAGAACTTTCCTGGCAGCGGCCAATCATTTCTGGAGTGACTTAACTAAAATTTCTTCTTCTGATAGTTGCAGTATACTGATGATACAAGCCGCTTCGCAGGCGGCTTCCACACTGATTTTCTGGCGCGCCCGCAAAGTTATTGTTTCCAGATTTTCGCCAGTAGGCAGCGACCAGATAAAACCGATATGTTAAGCACCATCCCGGCTAATTAAGCGGATTAAAGCGAGATCGTTTTTATTTCTCCCTCAGGGGGGACTTTTTGCTGTGCCTTAATTCACTCCTTGTTACCTGCGGGTAACCCGTTTTCATCAGGCGAAACGGGCCACTTTAATGTGGCCTACAAGGCGTGCCGGTACGCTTAAACCATTAGTGGGTTTAATCACTGGCGCGAAAGTTTTCCTGCAATGAGGTTACCCATGTCTTCATCTCAAAATGATTTACCACTGACTGCGATTCTTCAGTCAGCCGCGACGCTTTATCCGGTCGCTAACGAATCAGTCGCTTTGCAAACGCTCAGCGTCGATACCACGCCACCCGCAGCACTGCGTCCCTATGAGCCCGTCGCACAGGATGGTGTCATAGCGGCCTGGGAGGCGAACAATAACATCCATTTGCGTGGTCGAGCAGAATCAGAGCCTGGCGCAACCGTCACCTTAACCTTCAACGATCAGAGCTGGACCAGTACGGTGAATCAATGGGGATACTGGAACGCTTCCATGCCGCCATCGGTATTAAGTGGGTTGGCCGACGGCAACTACAGCCTGACGCTGACCATCACCGATAAAGCGGGTAACAGCACCGATACCCAGGTCGGTTTTGGTGTTTATGTCGATAAAAGTATCAAACCCACGTTGACGCTGAACCCAGTAAGCGAAGATAACGCGGTGAGTGTCTCCGAAGGGGTTTACGATCTGGTGATCCGCGGTACGTCTACCCATATGCCGACTGGCAGCCATGTCACGCTGACATTAGGTGACAAAACCTATCTTGGTGATGTCAGCGCGAACGGTAACTGGCGTGCCTCTATCAGTGCGGATGATTTACACGATTTCCAGGATGGCGTGTACACACTGAAGGTCAGCGCAATCGATCCAAATGGCAAAACCACCTCCACGCAGCACGATCTCACCTTAATCACGCACGCCAGTAGCTTGCCAGAGATCAGCTTCGATAGCGTCACCGATGACAACGTGATCAATAAAGAGGAAAGCCAAAGCGATTTAACGTTGAGCGGCAGCTTATCGGTATTGGCTCCGGGACAGCAAGTGAGCGTATGCAGCGGCGATGCCGTCTATCAGGCACAGGTTGGGAGTGATGGTCATTGGCAGGTCACTATCCCCGCTGCCGAGGTCGCCAGTTTCATCGCACCAGGTGAAGTGCGTGTATATGCCAGCGATGCCGCGAATAACAGTACCGATGCCCTGCTGGAACTCCATGTGGTCACCCAGTTGCCCGATATCTATTACGAGATCGATATCGGTGGCGATACCACACTGAATTTTGCCGAAGCGCAGCACGATCTGAGCTTCTATACCGAAAATATTAATCAACTCACCATTAACGGCAAAACCTACACGCCTGTCGATGGCATGGTGACGCTCAGCGCCGCCGATTTGCAGGCGCTGCCAGACGGGGCAGTCTCTGCTATTGCCGCGCAAGCCGATCAATATGGCAATCACGATACGCAAACCATCGACACGCTTTTCACTGTTGCAACCCATCAGTTGCCGACCCTGACGCTCAATCAACCTTTCGATGACGGTGTGATTGATGCCGCAGATGTGAATACATGGCACCTGATTCAGGGTACCAGTACGCATCTTGATCAGGGAAGTGTAGTGACCGTCAGCTTAGGTGACCAAAGCTACAGCGCCACGGTGAAAGCGGATGGCAGTTGGTCATTCACTGTTCTGGCGGGCCAGTTGGCGACGCTGGATGATGGCGGTTATCAGATGAAAGCCAGCGCGCAGGATAAAGCCGGCAATGTGGCCAGTGCGAGTCAGCCTGTGACGGTGGAAAGCCACGACAACAACGCCAGCCTGAGCAGTGAGCAGGTGGATGCCTTGCTGGTCAATCTTAGTGAGAGTGGCGCCAGCCACAGTAGTCAGCCAAGTGATGCGGCGGTCAGTCGGACATTGGACACCCACTACAGTGCCAGCGATAGCGGATACACCCTCGCCGATCATCTGCAACAGCAGCACACCGCACAAACCATGGTGTAAGGCATACGTCGCCCGTGGCAACAGCGGGCGCTTTCTTTATTCCTTTCAAGGAAATTCCAGGGATGAACTCACAACCGAATCTCAGCGACAATCTTATCGCTGCCATGCTGCGTGCCGCCGCGCATTTGGGTAAAACCGCTGACCACCTTAGGTTACAGCAGCAGATGCGCTGGTTTGCGCATCTGGCGCCGCTGCAACAATTAGCGCGCATGGCCGAGTTGCTTGGCCTGCACTGTACCTCTGCGACACAGCAGCAACTGCGCTGGGGACCCGACGTCACGCCCATATTATTGATGCTAAATAACGGTGGGATTGCGTTGCTGGAAGAGATCAATCACGCGGGAGAGGTGCGTTACTGGTTAAGTGAAGGCGGTAATGTCATACGCGAAGGTCAACTCAGCGAGTTACTGGCGCAGAGCCTACCGGAAGTCGGTGTCATCGGTGTGGCGGCCCGCGGGCGTGACCAACGCATCGATGAGTTTATGCAGCCCTATCAGCCGCATTGGTTCTGGCAACATTTTCGAGGCATGCAGCGGCGTATCGTCGAAATCAGCCTGGCTTCCGTGGTCGGGAATGTGCTGGCACTGGCCGGGATTCTGTTTTCAATGCAGGTCTATGACCGGGTTATCCCGGCGCAATCGCAATCCACTTTGTGGGTGCTCTTCTCGGGGGTGTTGCTGGCAGTAGGCATCGAGTATCTGATTCGCTTAATGCGTACTCAAGTGGCGGATCTCATGGGGAAGCGTATCGACTTGAAACTTTCTTCGATGCTGTTCGCACGCGCCATGAACATCCGTAATGAGGCGCGTCCTCGATCCACTGGCGCATTTATTGCGCAACTGCGAGAAATCGACCAGGTTCGAGAACTGCTGACCTCTACCACCGTGGGGGCAGCAGCCGATCTGCCTTTTGTGCTGCTGTTTTTATTCATCATGGCGTCAATCGGCGGTTGGCTGGTGATCATTCCACTGCTGGCTATCCCGCTGATTGTGATCCCCGGTTTACTGATACAAATTCCGATGGCACGCCTGGCACAGGAAGGTCTCCGTGAGGGGGCGTTGCGTCAGGCGGTATTGGTGGAAACGTTGGAAGGTGTAGAAGATATTAAAGCGCTGCAAGCGGAACCCTATTTTCAACGTCAGTGGGAGCAAACGCACGAAGTCAGTGCCGCCGTGAGCAATCAGCAACGGCTTTGGGGAGCGCGCTTAACCGGGTGGGCGGCCAGCGTGCAACAGCTCACCTATGCCAGCATGCTGGTCTTTGGTGTCTACCTGATTTTAAACAACCAGATTACGACGGGTACGCTGGTGGCCAGTAGTTTGCTCTCTTCACGTACTCTCGCGCCACTCATGCAACTCACCATGGTGTTTTCCCGCTGGCAGCATGCTAAATCCGCCATGAAAGGGCTCGATGCACTGCTGCAAAAACCACTCGACCGCCCGGAGCACCAAAGTCTTGCGCACAGCCCCGTGTTGAGAGGCCACTTCAAGTTGCAAGATGTGCGCTATCGCTATGAAGAAGAAAGTCACCTGAGCGTCCTGAATATTGCGCAGTTGGAGATTCACCCCGGTGAGCGGGTGGCGATTCTCGGCAAAGTGGGGGCGGGAAAATCGACGCTGCTGAAAATGTTGGCCGGTCAGGCGCGAGCGACGCAGGGTAGGGTCTGGGTAGATGGTGTGGATATGGCGGGGATTGATCCCATCGATCTGCGCCGCCAACTGGGTTGGTTGTCCCAGGATGCGCGTTTGTTTTTTGGGACGCTACGTCAGAATTTGCTACTCGGTAATCCCCATGCGAGTGAACAGGAGATGCTGCAAGCGTTGCGCATCAGCGGGGCGCTGGCGATGGTGCAACAAGATGCCGCGAGTCTTGATCGGGTGATTCAGGAAGGTGGGCGCGGCTTATCGGGTGGGCAGCGGCAAATGATCCTGCTCAGTCGATTAATCTTGCGGCAGCCCCAGGTGGTACTGCTGGACGAACCCACAGCGGCGATGGATGAGGCGCTGGAAGCACAGGTGATTCGTCAGTTGTCTCAGTGGATGACGGACCGCACGCTGGTGTTGGTCACCCATCGCCCAGCTCTGCTGCGGATGGTGGAGCGGATTGTGGTGATGGATAACGGACGTATTGTGGCCGATGGTGCTCGTGAGGAGATATTACGCCATGCAGTGGGCATGAAAGGCGGTGCGGCATGAATCGGGCGATGGTGAATCAAACCCTGGCTCAGCGTGAGCGTAAAACCTCCGCGATTATCTGGGTGTGTACACTCACGCTGCTGTTGTTTCTGGTGTGGGCCCACTTCGCCGTGCTGGATGAGGTCACTGTGGGCTCTGGCAAAGTGATCCCTTCAAGCCGAGCCCAGGTGATCGACAGCCTCGACGGGGGCATTATCAAACAGCTCAATGTGCATGAAGGCAGTATTGTTGAGCGTGGGCAGGTGCTGGCGACATTAGACGCAACTCGCTTTGCTTCCAGCTTCGGCGAAGCCATTGCTCGTGTGCGCATGTTGCGCGCCTCCGCGCAGCGGCTGCAAGCCGAACTGAACGATAAGCCGCTGACTTTTAGTGCGGATATCCTACAACATCCTCAGCTAGTGGCGCGTGAAACTCAGCTTTACCAGTCACGACGGCAGAATCTCACCGAAAGTCTTCGCAATCTGCAGCAGTCATTAAAGCTGGTGCAGGATGAGCTCAATATCACGCAACCGCTGGTGTTGCGCGGGGCGGCGGGCAAAGTGGACCTTATTCGTTTACGCCGTCAGGTCAGTGATTTGCAGGGCAAAATTGATGAAGTGCGCAATGACTATTATGTCCGGGCCCACGAGGAACAGGTCAAGAATGACGGTGAACTGGATGCCCAGCAACAGGTCGCAGCGGGTAAACAGGATCAGTTAGCGCGCACCGCGTTGCTTTCACCTGTGCATGGCATTGTAAAAGACATTCGCGTGACGACCGTCGGAGGTGTGTTGGAGCCAGGTAGCAAGTTGATGGAAATCGTCCCGCTGGAGGATCAATTGCTGATCGAAACCCGCATTAGTCCGCGTGATATCGGCTACATTCGGCCTGGCTTGCCGGCGGTGGTCAAGGTGACGGCTTATGATGCGGCTATTTATGGTGATTTGAAAGGCGAAGTGGAAAACGTGTCACCGGATACCTTGCAGGACGAGGTGAAACACGAACAATACTATTACCGGGTGTATGTCAGAACGCAAAAAGCAGAACTCTTTAGCCCTCAAGGTCAGAAATTTGCCATCATGCCCGGTATGGTGGCTGATGTTGAGATAAAAACCGGTCAGAAAACCGTGATGGATTATCTTCTTAAGCCGCTGAATAAAGCTAAAGAATCTCTCAGAGAGCGTTAAATATACGGGCCGGATAATATTTCAGCGATCTTTGTTACTGGCGGAAATTAACATTGCCCTTTTATGGCTAAGCAATGAACAAAAAGTGCGAAAATAAACAAATAATGTGAAAATAAGTTGGTGTTAATTTAACCCGTAAAACTAACTTTACTTGGTATAAGAAGGGAAGGTGCGAATCGCAGGCAAAAAAATGCCGGACAAACATGTCCGGCGGGAATTAGGGTAAAACAACTCATTCGGGGTGAATGAAGGGAATAATGAAATAAATGATGATAGCGGGAGTAATTGTAAACGCTGAGGTGATTTTAGTTTTATCATTCAGTGCGGCAGGGTGTCTCTATTTATCATGTTGTTATTAAATGAATAAATAATCGATTATCAATATGTGCTGTATTTTTTGTTGATCCGTGCTGATTATTAGTTCCACGATATTTACATTTAGAAATAACTATTAAATACTATGAAACACTTTTGGAAATTTAGTATCATTTTCGTGATAGATTATTGCCCCGTATAAAATAACAATGGCTTGCCGGCTGAATTTTTAATCGTTCAGTTTGCAGTGGCATAAATAAAGGCACATTAAAGAGGGTAATAAAATGAAACGTCGCGTTCTCTCCCTGATGATCCCTGCATTGCTGGTTGCAGGTTCAGCAAGCGCAGCTGAAATTTACAACAAAGATGGCAACAAATTAGACCTCTACGGTAAAGTCGATGGTCTGCACTATTTCTCCGACAACTCAGGTTCTGACGGTGATCAGTCTTACCTGCGTTTCGGCTTCAAAGGTGAAACTCAGGTCACAGACCAACTGACCGGTTATGGCCAGTGGGAATACCAGGCTGCACTGAACACCTCTGAAAACGAAGGCACCGCCAACAGCTTTACGCGTGTCGGTTTTGCCGGTGTGAAATTCGGTGATGCCGGTTCATTCGATTACGGTCGTAACTATGGCGTGATCTATGATGTTTCTGGCTGGACTGACGTATTGCCAGAGTTCGGTGGCGATACCTACGGCGCGGACAACTACCTGTTCCAGCGCGGTAACGGCATGGCGACCTACCGCAACACCAACTTCTTTGGCCTGGTGGATGGCTGGAACTTTGCGGTCCAGTATCAGGGCAAAAACGATAACCCAACTGAATCCTCTAGCGGCCGTGATGTGCTGGGTGAGAACGGTGATGGTTACGGCCTGAGCACCACTTATGACATCGGTTCCGGTTTCGGCATTGGTGCAGCGATGTTCCAGTCTGACCGTACTAATAATCAGAACACCGGCGCTATCCTTGGTCGTGGTGACAAAGCTTCTGCTTACACTGGCGGCCTGAAATATGACGCCAACAACGTGTATCTGGCCGCGATGTACACCCGTTCGTACAACGCGACGCGCTTTGGTTCAAGCGATGCGACCTCTTATGGTTACGCAGATACAGCGGATAACTGGGAATTGGTGGCACAGTACCAGTTCGACTTCGGTCTGCGTCCTTCCCTGGCGTTCGTCTCTTCTCGTGGCAACGTGCAGAACTACGGCGATCAAAACCTGAAAAAATATGTTGATGTGGGCGCGACTTACTACTTCAACAAAAACATGTCGACCTATGTTGATTACCAGATCAACCTGCTGGACGACAACAACTTCACCGATGCAGCCGGCATCAACACCGACGACATTGTGGCACTGGGTCTGGTCTACCAGTTCTAAGTTGCAGCCTGGTAGGGCGTACCACTGTGCGCCCTTCGGCGGCCTTCGGGCCGCCGCTACTGCAGCAATGGCGTTAGCGCACTTCGTAATACCTGCACGATCTCCTCTGCCTCTTCCCCAATCTGTACCTGCACAATAGCCCCTTCGACCAACAGCACAATCGGTGCGATTTTGTCCTGGATTTCGGTTGGCAATTTATCAGCGATGGCCTGGGCCATTTCCTGTTTATGCTGGCGAATCAGCAGGCTGGCTTCCGGCAAGGTATTGCCCAATTCTGCTGCCGTATTGATAAATGCACAGCCGCGATAGTCGTCATCGTTAAACCAGCTCAGCAGCGCGGCGGGCAAGGCATCGACCAGATCCTCGTGCTGCGCCAACGCGCTGCGAAAGGCGCTCATCCAGCGCTGATGGCGCGTTTGCAAAAAAGCCAGAATGAGCGCGTTTTTCGCCGGAAAATGGCGATAGAAGGTCACTTTAGTAACGCCAGCCGCAGCGATGATCTTGTCTATGCCTGTGGCACGAATGCCTTGTTGGTAGAACAGTGGCTGTGCGCTGAGCAGGATGCGATCGCGCGCGGCGGCACTTGCGTCAAAAACCAGAGGTTCCAGCATCAATACATTCCTGAAATTTGGTGTAGACAGAATTGTCTACATACGGCAGGATGAATCAAGTAGACAGATCTGTCTACATGCTCAGGAGAGAAATTATGCTGGTTCCCCCGTTTAATCATCAGACGGCTTTAGAGAAAGTGCGCATGGCGGAAGATGCCTGGAACAGCTGCGATCCACAGCGGGTATCTCAGGTTTACAGTGAAGATACGCGCTGGCGTAATCGGAGTGAATTCGTCAGTGGGCGCGCTGAGGTCGTGGCATTTTTACAGCGCAAGTGGGCAAAAGAGTTGAATTATCGTCTGATCAAAGAACTTTGGGCGTGGCACGAAGATAAGCTCGCTGTTCGATTTGCTTATGAATGGCAGGATGATAGCGGCAACTGGTTTCGCAGCTATGGCAACGAAAACTGGCACTTTGGGGCGGATGGGTTGATGATTCAGCGCTTTGCCTGTATCAACGATTTACCGATAACAGCGCAACAGCGTCTGTTTCACTGGCCGGCAGGAAGACGCCCGGATGACCATCCGGGCCTGAGCGAGCTGGGTTTGTAACGTTACGATATTGTGCGCCATTTTTTGGCTTTTGGCGCAGGTGGCGCCGACGTATTCTGCGTCGGTATGCCGCCTTCCATCGCGACGCCTGCCAGCGTAAACGCTGAGAAGCGCAACCAGTGTTGCCAGGTTTGTTGTGTTTTTGTCTTGTCCATTTTGCACCTCGCTGATATTCAACTCAGTCTCAACGGTGCAGAATTCATGCCAGGTCACCGCTCTCAGCGCCACGCGGCCTCAATCTAATTTGCTACACTCCGGCAGCGCTGAAGCGGTGCATATCATGATTCCATGGTGCAAAAATTTAACGTTTGCGCGAGGGGTAATGCTGAATCAGTCGATGGCGATAGTGCTGCCAGCAGCGGAAAGTCCCGAAGATGAACAGAACGGCGGATACAGCGAGAATCATAAAAATCATCAGTCGCTCCTGTGCGGTTAGGGGCTTGAGCGCTTAATCCTCTGTCAGTATGGTATGGACATCAAGCAGCTTTAGCCTGTTTTACAAGCGATTTATGCTTTGAAACAGGATGAATTAATGGGTTACAGATGAGGAAGTGATGAGTATTAAGAATATTCTGCTAATTAGTGCGCTGGCCGGTGCGTTAACCGGTTGCGATCAGCAAGCATCCCGCAGCGCACTAGTATTAGAGGGGAAAACCATGGGCACCCAGTGGCGCGTCAGTCTGGCGGGCGTGGATCCTCAGCGCCAGGCCGCTTTGCAGCAGGCTATTCAGCAGCAGCTTGATCGCGATGATCATGAGCTCTCTACCTGGAAAAAGGATTCGGTGCTGTCGCGCTTCAATCAATATCAAGGTAATCAGCCACAGCCGGTGAGCGCGGATATGGCCGATATCGTGGTTGAAGCCCTGCGCATCGGCAATAAAACCGGGGGCGCGATGGACATCACCGTCGGCCCGCTGGTCAATTTGTGGGGGTTCGGACCCACGAAACAGCCAGTGCACACCCCGAGCCATGCGCAAATTGATGCAGCGAAAGCGCAAACAGGCTTACAGCATTTGCATGTGATCCAGAGTGTGGATGGACAGTGGTTGCAGAAAGATCTGCCCGCGCTGGATGTCGATCTTTCGACTATGGGGGAGGGATACGCCACCGATCATCTGGCACGACTGATGGAGCAGCAGGGTATTACCGACTATCTGGTGTCGGTGGGGGGCGCAGTGCTAACCCGTGGGCAGAATGCCAACAATCAACCCTGGCGTGTGGCAATCCAGAAACCCACCGATCGTGAAAACGCCGTCGAAGCGCGCGTTGATCTGCAAGGCCACGGTATCAGCACCTCAGGCAGCTATCGCAACTATTATGAACTGGATGGCAAACGCATTTCACATGTGATCGATCCCGCGACCGGACGGCCCATCGAACATAAACTGGTGTCGGCCACCGTGATTGCTACCACGGCGCTGGAAGCCGATGGCTGGGACACCGGGCTGATGGTGCTGGGCACCGAGCGGGCACAAGCGTTGGCACTCAAGGAGCATTTGGCGGTTTATCTGATCAGCAAGCAGGGGGACGGCTTTACGCATTGGATGTCGCCCCAGTTCAAATCCTTCCTGATCGATCAGGAAAGCAAATAACGGCAGGAGGCGCAGATGCTGGATCTGTTTAGTGACGAAGCACCATGGCAGGAACCGTTAGCGGAAGGCGCGGTGATTTTACGGCGCCGGGCACGCGATGATGCGGATGCATTGCTGGCGGCGATACAGGATATTGCCGGGCAGAATCCCTTTGCTCACCGCATCACACCAGGTGGACATCGCATGTCGGTGGCGATGACCAACTGTGGCGATTTAGGCTGGTCAACGGATTCGCGCGGCTACCAATACACGGAGCAGGATAACGCCAGTGGGCACAAATGGCCGCCGATGCCTGCGCTGTTCCGCACGCTGGCGCAACAAACCGCACAGGAAGCGGGTTTTTCCGGCTTTAACCCGGATGCCTGCTTAATCAACCGCTATGAACCCGGAGCCAAACTCACCTTGCATCAGGATAAGGACGAGAAGGATTTGCGTCAGCCGATTGTTTCAGTGTCATTAGGCCTGCCTGCGGTGTTCCAGTTTGGTGGTTTTGAGCGCAGTGATGCCACGCAACGGGTGCTGCTGGAGCACGGTGATATCGTGGTGTGGGGCGGCCCCTCACGCCTGCGTTATCACGGCATTCTGCCGCTCAAACCCGGTATTCACCCGGCAGCGGGCGCCTTTCGCTTTAACCTCACTTTCCGCCGCGCCCACTAACGGCACAGTGAATGAGAATTAATCTTGCTATCATCCGGAGCACCATTAAACTGCAGGCTGCTTGGTCGACCTCCGGAATCTGTTAATGGCATTGCTGCATGTGGTTTATCGCCAGTATCGCTGGCCTTTTATTGGCGTCATTCTGCTGACGCTGTTAAGCGCCGCGCTCGGCATCGGCTTAATCGCCTATATCAATAACGAGCTGATCGTCGCGGTGAATACCTCGATTTCTGTGCTGCCGAGTTTTCTGGGGCAGCTGTTTCTGCTGATGGCCGTGACGCTGGGTTCGCAACTGGCATTAACTCAGCTTGGCCATCACTTTGTCTGGCGCCTGCGCGGCGAGTTCATCAAGCGTATTCTGGATACGCGCGTCGAGCGCATTGAGCAGATAGGTAACGCGCAACTGCTGGCGGGACTCACCAGTGATGTGCGTGCGATCACCATCGCCTTTGTCCGCCTGCCGGAGCTGATTCAGGGCATCATTATTACCCTGGGTTCCGCGCTCTATCTGGCGTGGCTGTCACCTAAAATGTTGCTGCTGACCTCGCTGTGGTTAGTCATCACCCTGGTGGGCGGCTGGTTGCTGGTATCACGTGTGTATCAACACATGGCGAAACTGCGTGAAATCGAAGACGACCTTTACCGTGATTTCCAGACCATCATTGAAGGGCGTAAAGAGCTACAGCTTAACCGCGAGCGTGCTCAACTGATTTACGACACCGTGTATCAGGAAAACGCCAAAAGCTATCGTCATCATATCGTTCGTGCCGACACCTTCCACCTCAGCGCGGTTAACTGGTCAAATATCATGATGCTGGGTGCAATTGGCATTGTGTTCTTTATGGCCAATGGGCTGGGTTGGGCGAACACGGCGGTGGCCGCGACTTACTCACTGACGCTGTTGTTCCTGCGTACGCCGTTGCTGGCTGCGGTGGGTGCCTTGCCGACCTTACTGAGCGCTCAGGTCGCCTTCCGTAAAATCAACACCTTCGATCTCGCGCCTTACGATGCACAGTTCAAAGCGCTGCCACAGGTGAGTGACTGGCAAACACTGGAACTGCGCGATGTCTGCTTCCATTATGGCGATCACGGTTTCCAGGTTGGCCCGATTAATCTGACGCTGCATCGTGGTGAGTTAGTGTTCCTGATTGGTGGCAACGGCAGCGGTAAATCCACGTTGGCGATGCTGCTCACGGGCCTGTACCAGCCACAATCAGGCAGTTTGCTGTTGGATGGCAAAGTGGTTGACTGGCATAACCTCGATGCTTACCGCAAACACTTCTCAGCGGTGTTTACCGATGTGCATTTGTTTGATCGCCTGATCAGTCACGGCGGTCAGCCAGCGAATCCTGGACTGGTGCAGCAGTGGCTGGAACGCCTGAAGATGCAGGACAAACTGAAGCTGCAAGGCAATAAGGTGCTGAATCTGCAACTCTCTAAAGGGCAAAGTAAGCGACTGGCACTGCTTCTGGCGGCGGTGGAGGAACGCGACATCCTGCTGCTGGACGAGTGGGCTGCCGATCAGGACCCGCATTTCCGTCGTATCTTTTACCGTGAATTGCTGCCCTGGCTACAGGCATCGGGCAAAACAATATTCGCCATCAGCCATGATGATCACTACTTCATCCATGCTGACCGCTTGCTGGAGATGCGCGAAGGCCAGTTGAGTGAACTGACGGGCAATGAACGTGAAATGGCCACGCTAGATGCGGTAAAGCGCACTGACACGGGTCATTAACGTCAGCTGGGATAGCTTAGCAAAAACCCTTATTGGGCAAGGTGTTGTCAGGCAGGTAAGGTAAGTTTCAACAGAGATTCCTCGTCTCTGTCTCCCTGGAACACTTCTGTCGTCTTGTGTTGTCACCGGCTTAGATTGATTCTGAGCCGGTTTTTTTATGGGTTGCTCAGTGGATGAGCGATCAGTGTGATAACGCGGTCGCCACGTTGCCAGAAATGCGCCTGCAGCCGTGTGTTGGCGTTAAACTCGCGTGAAAAATCCTGCGTCAAAGTGACCGTGGCGCGGCCTTGCGCCAAATCCCACTCCAGCAACTCCGCTTGCAGAAAATCCATCGGCTGATGCAACTGTGGCCACAACGCTTTATAGACACTCTCTTTCAGCGAAAACAGCAAAGTGGCCGCTGCTGCAAACGGCAACGCAGCGGCGGCTAACCGTTGACGTTCTGCACGGCTCATCAGCATCTCCGCCGTTTCCTCGGCGGTCTGTTCTGCCATCACTTGCTCGACATCAACGCCGATACAGAGGGGCGCCTGCGTTGCCGCGATGACGGCCATTTGCTGCGAATGCGAGAGTGAGGCCTGAATCCCCACTGGCCATACCGGCGAGCGATCGGGCGCATTACGCAGGATAAAGTCAGGCATCGCGAAGCGTGCCAGCATCTGCTGCGCCAGCCAGCGACTGGCTAAATGCTCAGCTTTACGCTTGGTGACGGCACTGTGTAGCGCCAGTGGTAGCGGGAGTTGCCAGTGTTGATGCAGATCGCTGTGCCAGGCCTGCTGATTAAATTCACACCACGCAATAGGGAGCGGAGAGCTTGCCATAGCCGCAGCGGTGATAAACGGGGAGGGGGGCAGTGCCAGGGGAATTTCAGAAGCAAACATTAAGCATCACGGCTGACGGTTAAAACGCTATTTTTACCCGTCAGCCGTGAAAAGAGCAAGCCAAAGCGGCTCACCCACGTTTAGTGATTAGGCGGAATCGACATGCCTTTAATCTGTACCACAAAGTGCTCGTTGCCTTTGGTTATACGTGCACCGCGGTCACACCACCGCGAAGCCAGGCGGAAAAAATCGTCGCTGCCGATATTGTAAGCCAGTTCAACTTTACTGATACCTGAATGCAGGAGTTCTTCCGCGTCCTGCAGGTTTTTAGCTTTGATGACCATAATAAGTGTCCATCGAAAAACAGGAAGGATAAGAGTAATTAAACTGTATGACAGTTTTGTTTCAATCAGATGAAATGCTGTCATATTTGACGAAAAATGTGATCCCGCTCCGCTTTGATTGCTTACGGTAACTGACTGATTATTTGCCAGAAGCATTCCCACCCCGGCCGTTTTACGATAATACTGAATGGGTTAACCAAGGAGGTTGTCATGGAAATACCCCGACTGGAAACGCCCCGTTTACTGCTGCAACCGCTGCGAAGAGAAGATGCGATTCAGGTACAGCAGGTTTTCCCGCGCTGGGAGATCGTGCGGCATCTGATAGGTTCTGTGCCCTGGCCTTATCCCGCTGATGGTGCCCGTCAATATATTGAGGGCATGGCGCTGCCCGCAATGAAAGCAGGGCAGGCGTGGCACTGGAGCCTTCGCCATCGATCTGATCCCAACAGTCTGATTGGTTTAATCTCACTACGTCTGGGGCCGGAAGATAACCGGGGATTCTGGCTGGTGCCTGAATGGCAGAAGCAGGGATTGATGAGTGAAGCCTGCGCAGCAGTCACCGAATTCTGGTTTATCCATCTCGACCAGACGCGTCTGCGTGTGCCCAAGGCGATGGATAATCTGGCTTCTCGTCGCATCTCGGAACGCACCGGCATGCGGTTAGTGGATACCTATCGCAAAACTTTTGTTGAGGGCGAGTTACCGGCGGGTACCTGGGAGCTGACGCGTGACGAGTGGCTGGCGCAGCGTGATAAAGGATAGCGGCCTTCAGAAAGCAAAAAAGCAGCCTTAAGGGCTGCTTTTTTATAGGATTTTGGTCGGCACGAGAGGATTTGAACCTCCGACCCCGGACACCCCATGACCGTGCGCTACCAGGCTGCGCTACGTGCCGAACGTGGAGAAGTAGTCTACTGGTTCCGCTCGCGATTGCAATATGTGCAGGTTTTAACTGCCTCATTATTAATCAGTTTGCGGTAAAGCGCTTCTCTTCTGTCAACACCTGAAGCAGTAACGCCAGCTGCGGTTTATGATCTTTCAGCTTATGGCCCTGTGCATCGTAGGCGCTGTAACTGCCGTTGTTATTCAGCACCAGCGTCACGGTTGGCGTAGTCACCACCAGTTTGCCCTCTTCACTGCTGGCCACCCAGTTGTGGCTGCGCTGAGCAGCAAACAGGTCTTCACCCTGTGAATAGTTGGCTGGATTGGTGCGCACATGCAGCAGACGTTGCATCAACGTTGTCATCACATCCTGCTGGTCGGTCAGACGATCGATGGTCTGCGCCGGCGTATTCGGCCAATGCACCACCAGCGGCACCTGCAACGTTGCACGGTTACCCGGATTGTCATCATTCTCCGGCGTCACTGCACGCTGAGCGGTAATCACCACCACGGTATTTTTGAGTAAGTCGCGTTGTTTCAGCGTCTGTAGTACGGCCGCAATTTGCTCATCAACACTGTTAGCCTGGCGCAAATAGCTGCGCTGACGCGCTTTAATGCTTTCGCCAGTCACGTTGACGCCATCAAGTGAAATCCATGAGAACCAGGGCGCACCCTCGGCTTTCTGGCCGTTGAGCCAGTTTTGCCATTGGTTCACCGTCGTGCTGTTTGGCTGAGAATCAGCTTCAGGCAAGCTGTAATCCGCTAACAGCGCCTGACGATACAAGGGTTGGCTGAAACCATCGGAGGAGAACAGACCAAACTGGTATCCCTGCGAATTTAGCGCACCGAGTAACGCCGAAGGCATCCGCGCGGCAAGTACGCCATCCATATAGCTAGAGGAGATGCCGTAAAACAGCCCGAACATGCCTTTCTCCGGCGCAATCCCGGCACTGTAGTGTTGGGTAAAGCGTACGTTGTCGCTGGCAAACTGATTCAGCGACGGCAGTGCCTTATCCAGATTGTCATGGCTCAAACCATCAACGGTCAGCAGCAGCAGGTTGTGGCGCGTGCCGCCATCGCGGAAGGTGATATCGCTAAGCGGATACTGCACTGACAGCGCCTCAGGATCGCCCTGTTGCACCAGACGACGCTGATACTCCTGCGCATCCAGCAAGCCATGGCGTTCAAGAAACCGTCGTGCGGTCATCGGATAGGAGAGCGGCAGATTGGCGCGCTGCATGGTAATCGGGCGATAGAAATTGGCATCCGCCCAGATATACATCAGATGGCTGGCAAAAAAAGCACAGATAAACAGCGCGGCCAGCGGCTTACCAAATGAGCGTCGATTCAGGCTGCGCAGCTTCTGCCAGCTCCAGGTGGCAAACAGCATCTCCACGAGGAAGATGACCGGTACGCTAATAAACATCAGCTGCCAGTCACGCGCCATCTCGCTTTGGTCCGGGTTGATCACCAACTCCCACACCACCGGATTCAGGTGGAGATGGAAGCGGTTGAACACCGCGCTATCGACCATAATCAGCGTCAGCCCGGCAGTGGCGATAATCGCCGACAGCACCCTAAGCAATCGCTGTGACATCACCACAAAGGTGAGCGGAAAAATCACCAGCAGATAACCGGCGAACACGATAAAGCTAAAGTGGCCAATCCAGCTGGTATAGGCATAAATACGGCCCGCGAGTGACGCAGGCCAATCGGCAACCAACAGATAGCGGCTACCTAAAATCAGCGCGAAGATGATATTAAACAGAGCAAACCAGTGCCCCCAGCTGATCATCTGGGAGACTTTTTCGCGATAGCGCTGCCGGTTGGTTACCATATTTATGAGGTCAGATCTGCAATTTAGTGGGCGTTGTCATCGCGAACGGAAGACTGCAACGCTTCCGCGAAAGATTTCGCCAGGCTGCGGCGCTGGGCCGGCGAGACACTAGTGTTAATCAAATTGGTTACCATGTTCCCTAATACCATCAGGGAAAGGTCGGTTGGCGCTTTGTCTTTTTCAAGAATCTGCGCCATCTGCGCGAGAAGCTTCTCTACGCGCTCGTCGCTATAACGGGATGATTGTGGCATATCGTCGACTAATCAAGTGTGAAAAGGCGGTATATTACCGTAACAACGCGCTTTTTTCCGCAATTAAATCGCAAGCAGAGCGATCAGTTTGTGCGTAGAGTTGAAAGCAGCGGCGGGCGGTGTTTGAATACGCGCCTGAGCCTAAAGGAGAGTCTACCATGAGTCTGGATATCGACCAGATTGCCCTGCATCAGTTAGTTAAACGTGATGAAAATCAGCTTGAGCTGGTCCTGCGTGACACATTACTGCCGACGACCCGTGCGGTAGAAGAGATGGCGGAAGAGTTGCATCGGGTGTACAGCGCCAAAAGTAAGGCTTACGGTTTGTTCAATGAAGAGAGCGAACTGGCCGATGCGCTGCGTAACTGCCGCAAAGGGCAAGATGACTTTCTGGCTTTCAGCCGTGCGGCGACTGGCCGTCTGCGTGATGAGCTGGGCAAATATCCGTTTGCGGAAAGTGGCGTGGTGCTGTTCCTGCACTATCGTTATCTGGCGGTTGAGTACTTGCTGGTGGCGATGCTGAGCAGCCAGTCGAGCATGCGCGTCAATGAGGAATTGGATATCAGCAGCACCCATTATCTCGACATCAATCATGCGGATATTGTGGCGCGTATTGATCTCACTGAGTGGGAAACCAATCCCGAGTCCACCCGTTATCTGACCTTCCTGCGCGGACGTGTCGGGCGCAAGGTGGCCGATTTCTTTATGGATTTCCTCGGTGCCAGCGTAGGCCTGGATACGAAAGCACAGAACCGGGGTTTGCTGCAGGCGGTAGATGATTACTGCGCGGAATCGAATCTCGATAAGAACGAGCGCCAGAACTACCGTCAGCAGGTCTACAGCTACTGCAACGACCAACTGCAGGCAGGTGAGGAGATTGCGCTGGAAGATTTGTCCAGTGAACTGCCGCCGCTGGGAGAGAAAACATTCCAGGCCTTTACCCAGGAGCAGGGTTACGAGTTGGAAGAGCATTTCCCGGCTGACCGTAGCACATTGCGCCAGCTGACCAAGTTTGCTGGCAGCGGTGGCGGCTTGACGCTGAATTTTGATGCCATGCTTCTGGGTGAGCGCATCTTTTGGGATCCCGCGACCGATACCCTGACCATCAAAGGGACACCACCTAATCTGCGCGATCAGTTACAGCGTCGAACCGGCGGAAACTGATTTCCAGGTAAAAAAAAACGCCGCGTAAGCGGCGTTCTCTTTTCAACTCGTTGGCGATTAAGCGCGAACGAAGTCGATGTGGTGCAGTTTTGGCTTGAACGGATGACGCTGTACCGCCTGAGCTTTAACTTTAACTTCTTTACCATCAACAACGATGGTCAGCACGTCGGTGTAGAACTCAGGCTTAGCCTGCAGGTTCATTACAACGTCGTGGTCCAGTTCGATAGCAACTGGAGCTTCGTTTCCGCCATAGATGATGGCTGGGAATTTATTTGCTACACGCAGACGGCGGCTCGCACCCTTACCCTGCTCTTTACGTACTTCAGCGTTGAAAGTGGTCATTTGATTTCTCTTCAATCATTTCTGCTACAGGCGACCCAGCAACAGACGGTTATTCATATGCTTTTACGGATGCAAAAGCGGGCGGCATTATAGCCGCAATAGAAGACGCGGGCAAATGATTCCGTCGCTTAACGCAGCTCATTCGCGCGTCGATAACGTCCCTGATAATCGAACATCTTCTCGCGAATTTGCCAGAAATGACCTTTCGCGCGTGCCACTACAAAATCGGGATGACGCAGCAGTGGCTGCAAAGCGATAACATCCGCAGCCGTTTGCCAACCGAGTTCCACGCCGGGTGCGCGCTGGTGTGGGCGCATAAACAGTTGCTCAAAGGCTTTACGTTGTGCAGGCGTTTGCAGACGGAAACGTTCACTGACGCTGGTGCCATCTTCATCAAAGTAGGTCGCTTTTAACCATTCGCCTTTCTCATCGCGCCCTTGTTCCAGCGTCATACCGCCGCAGCGCAGCACGCGTGCATCTTTAAGTTTTAGCGCGGCTTTCAACATATCATCCGGGTCGACCATAATACGATCGCACTGATGGCAGCGGCGAGCCGCAATATCGTTTTCTGCACCGCAGTCGGGACAACTTTTAAAGCGGAAGCGATAGTCGCACTGTTCACGATTGCCCTCATCATCCTCCATCACGCCCTGGCAGCGACGGCCAAAATGTTCAATGATGTGGCCATCTTCGGTGGTTTTTCCCCAGAAGGTATTGGCGAAACCACAGGCGGGGCAGAACACCTGCACCGGCTGGTTGTCACTGGCGCCTTTTGGCGTACCGACTTCCGGTGTAAAGAGATCGTGCGGATTGCCGGCGTAATCGAGGATCAGGCAATCGGTTTTGCCCGGTGACAAACGCAGGCCGCGCCCGACGATTTGCTGATACAGGCTGACAGATTCAGTAGGGCGAAGAATGGCGATGAGATCGACGTGTGGCGCATCAAAGCCGGTGGTCAGCACCGCGACGTTCACTAAAAACTTTAACTGCTGCGCTTTAAATTCGCTGATCAAACGATCGCGTTCTTTCACCACGGTTTCCGCTGACACCAACGCGCTGTTCTCCGGTAACAGAGATAAAATTTCACGCGCATGTTCTACCGTGGCGGCGAACACCATCACACCACGGCGATCTTCCGCGAATTCCACGATCTGTCTGATGATGTGCGGCGTCACGCGATTCTGCTGCTTCAATTCGCGATTGAGATCGGCTTCGCTGAATAAGCCGTTATTTTGCGGGATCAGTCGGCTGAAATCGTACTGCACTACCGGCATATCTAACCGTTCGGGCGGCACAAGGAAACCGTGCTTGATCATGTAGCGCAGCGGCAATTCATAAATACAGTCACGGAATAGCGCGTGCTGATCGCCGCGTACCATGCCGTGATAGTGAAACTGATAAATCCAGCCTTTACCGAGGCGGAAAGGGGTGGCGGTCAGCCCAAGCAGCCGCAGCTGCGGATTGTGCTGTCGCAGATGGGCGAACAGCTGTTGATACTGGCTCTCTTCGTTGTCGCTGATGCGGTGACACTCATCAACAATCACCAGGGAGAAGGCACTGTCGAAGCGATCCAGATTGCGCGCCACCGACTGCACGCTGCCAAAAACTACTTTGCTTTCGCTCTGTTTGCGCTGCAAACCGGCGGCAAAAATATCGGCCTCCAGACCATACGCCTGATATTTACTGTGATTCTGCTCGACCAGTTCTTTCACATGCGCCAGCACCAACACGCGGCCTCTGGCAATCCGCGCCAGTTCAGCGATCACCAGACTTTTACCGGCACCCGTCGGCAACACGATCACGGCCGGCGCATCGTGGTGGCGAAAATGCTGGAGCGTGGCGTCAACCGCCTCTTGCTGGTATGGGCGCAGGGTGAAGGACATCAGGACAAACTTTTTTTTCAAACGGGCACGCATTATGCCATGAAAACAGCTGAAACGCAGGCGCGGTACTGTTAGCAGGCGAAGGATCAAGCTATACTGCCCACACTTTTTTAACGGTTTAAAAACACCGTTTCAATTCCCTCCGTAGTAACAGGCAAAAGCGAATTCATGCGACTCGAAAAATTCATATCTCAGCAGCTGGAAGTCAGCCGTGCTATCGCCGGCCGCGAAATCCGCGCCAGGAAAGTCACTATTAACGGCGAAGTGGTGCGCGATGCGGGCTACAAAGTGTTGCCAGACGACGAAATCGAATACGACGGCAATCCACTGGTGGTGCAAACCGGTCCTCGCTACTTCATGCTGAATAAACCGCAGGGCTATGTCTGCTCCACTGACGATCCCGATCATCCTACCGTGTTGTTCTTCATGGAAGAACCCGCTGCCTTCAAGCTGCATGCGGCAGGACGTCTGGATATCGATACCACCGGTCTGGTTCTGCTGACGGACGATGGTCAATGGTCACACCGTATTACCTCTCCGCGCCATCACCTCGAAAAAACCTATCTGGTTGAGGTCGAAGAGCCGATTGACCCTGCGTTGGTGGAGAAATTTGCGGCGGGGATTCAACTGCACAATGAGAAAGAACTGACCAAACCGGCGGTGCTGGAGATCCTGGATGAAAAGGCCGCGCGATTAACCATCACGGAAGGCCGCTATCATCAGGTCAAACGCATGTTTGCCGCGATGGGCAACCATGTCTCTGCGCTGCATCGCGAAAGCATTGGTGAGATTGTGCTGGATGACGATCTGGCTGAAGGTGAATACCGTGAACTCACGGAAGAAGAGGTCGACAGCATCGGCCTGCCAGAAGAGTTGAAAAAACGCAAGTAGCGGGAGAGAGCGGTGCGTAAGGAAAAGAATTCACCGGTAGGTTTAGTCGTGATTCTGGGATTGCTGGCGATGCTGATGCCGCTCTCCATTGATATGTATTTGCCGGCTATGCCGCAAATTGCTCGCGAATTTGCCGTTTCGGCAGGCAGCGTGCAGATGACGCTTAACCTTTACATCCTGGGGTTTGCTATCGGGCAGTTGGTGTATGGCCCGCTGGCGGACAGCTACGGACGTAAACCGGTGATTGTGCTGGGCACGCTAATCTTTGCCTGCGCCGCAGCGGCATGCGCCTTATCACAGTCCATTGATCAACTGATCTTTATGCGCTTCCTGCACGGTTTGTCGGCGGCAGCGGCCAGCGTGGTGATTAATGCGCTGATGCGAGACAGTTACTCGAAAGAGGATTTCTCGCGCATGATGTCGTTTGTCATGCTGGTCACCACCATTGCGCCGTTACTGGCACCGATTATCGGCGGTTGGCTGTTGCTGTTGTGGAACTGGCACGCGATATTCTGGACGCTGGCCGTGGCCGCATTGATCACCACTGTGCTGGTGGTGACACAGATCCGTGAAACGCTGAAGCCTGAACAGCGGCAGCGATTCCATCTGCGTACCACAATCAGTAACTTTGTGGCGCTGGTGCGCCACAAACGTGCGTTCAGTTATATGCTGGCAAGCGGCTTCTCATTTGCGGGGCTGTTTACCTTCCTCAACGCCGGGCCATTTGTTTACATCGAAGTCAATCACGTTTCACCGCAAAACTTTGGTTACTACTTTGGCCTTAACGTGGTGTTCCTGTTTGTCATGACGCTGATTAACAGCCGTGCGGTACGCCGCTTTGGGCCGCTGGCGATGTTCCGTATCGGGCTGATTATTCAGTTCGCAATGGGTATCTGGCTGCTGATTGCCAGTGCGCTGGATTTGGGTTTCCTGTCGCTGGTGTTTGGCGTAGCGATGTTTATTGGCTGCGTCTCGACGGTCTCTTCGAACGCGATGGCGGTGATTCTCGATGAGTTTCCGCATATGGCAGGCACCGCATCGTCGCTGGCCGGAACCTTACGCTTTGGCGTGGGGGCGCTGGTGGGCGCATTGCTGTCACTGGTGAGTATTAACAGCGCCTGGCCGATGGTGGCGACCATTGCCCTGTGCGCAACCGTCTCCATTGTGTTGTTTAGCTACGCCGCACGTCCACGCCACACGTAATTCTGCACATCCCTCTGACGGCGCGGTTTATCGCGGAGTTCGCTGAGCTTTAGAGCCAATGACTTCGTGGTTAAAACCGCGCCGCAATCACATTCCCACTTGCTGCAAGCGTTCTATTCCTCAGCCCCACTCGCGAATCCCCACATATTCGTTATGCTTAATGTTTCCATAATGTGAAAATTAAGGGGTAAAAAAGTAACGATATTGCGTCTAAAATGATTGTTAACTGCCGCCGAACAAGGTACACATAGGCATAAATGCGAGAAAGCTCGCAAATAATAACTTTGCTACATGCTTTGTGTTTAAAACGAGAAGGCAAACCTTGACGTCCGTATTCTGAGTTTACCAGGTAGGGATTCACTGCGTAATCGCCGTCGTCGTGAATAAGCGTTAACGTCTCTGGGGACTGTAACTATGCTGCAACTTTCGGTTATGCATCGCTTACCGCAACATTATCGCTGGTCAGCCGATCATGTTGGTGAAATTGAGCGTCAGGAAGCGGTAAATGGTGTGCACGATGAAGATCTCGTCGCATTGCGTCTGTTAAGCCACGATGGGCATCCCGCACTGGAAATTTTGCACCAGCTGCAAGAGACGCTGGCGCAGATTCAGGTCGAATGCAAAATTGCGCTGTGCGAAGGGCAACCCTGTTTACTGATTCAGCGCGGTGATGAAAGCACGACCAATTGTTGCCTGAAAAATCAGGGCGTTGCCATCGCAGAAACCTTTGAAGGTCATTAAGTTAACGATTCACCCTGCGCGGAGGCCAAAAGCTGACGCGTATAATCGCTGGCTGGTGCGTTAAACAACGCTTCGCATTCTCCCTGTTCCACCACTTCACCCTGGCGTAGCACAATCAGCTGATGGCAGAGTGCGCGCACCACCTGCAAATCATGGCTAATAAACAGATACGCTAACTGGTGCTCCTGCTGTAAACGGCGCAGCAGGGTGAGAATTTGCTTCTGCACTGAGCGATCCAGCGAAGAGGTCGGTTCATCCAGCACGATTAATTGCGGCTCCAGAATCAGCGCCCTGGCAATGGCGATACGCTGGCGCTGTCCACCGGAAAACTCGGCGGGATAGCGTGAACGGCTCTCTGCATCCAGTCCTACTTCCTGCATCACGGCAATCACTTTCGCTTCCTGCTCGGCAGCACTTAATTCAGGACGATGCACTGCCAGTCCTTCCGCAATCACCTGCTGTACCGTCATGCGCGGATTGAGTGATGAATTGGGATCCTGAAACACCACCTGAATATGCGGACGCAGCGGCAAAAGCTGTTTACGCGATAGGCTATGCAGCGGCTGACCGTCAAACCAAATCTCACCGCGCGCGGCAATCAAACGCAGCAGTGCCAATCCAGTGGTGCTTTTACCTGAACCGGATTCTCCCACCAACCCAAGGCTCTCACCCCGGCGCAGTGTGAAGTTGAGATTGCTGAGTACGGTTTTTTCCGCCACGCTGCGCTTGAACAATCCGCGTTTAATCGGAAAACCCACGTGCAGGTTTTTGACCTGCAGCAGCGGTTGGGTATTGATAAGCGGCACCGGTTGGCCATCCGGCTCTGCGGCGAGTAATTCACGTGTATAGGGATGCTGTGGCTGGCTGAACAGCGGCTTGCAAAGATTGTGCTCCACTTCCCGGCCATTGCGCATCACCGTTACGCGATGCGCCAGCTGGCGGACGATATTGAGGTTGTGGGTAATGAACAGCATGCCCATATTCAGTTCACGCTGCAGTTCACGCAGCAAGCGCAGAATCTGTGCCTGAACCGTGACATCCAGCGCGGTGGTGGGCTCATCGGCAATCAGCAGTTTTGGTTGTGTCAGTAACGCCATGGCAATCATCACGCGCTGACGCTCTCCGCCGGAAAGCTGATGCGGGAAATCGCCGAGGCGTGATGCTGCATTGCGGATGCCAACGCGATCGAGACAGCTGAGAATTTCGCCGCGCGCCGCTTCTTTACGCATCCCGCGATGCAGAGACAGCACCTCATACAGCTGCTTTTCAACATTATGCAGCGGGTTGAGCGACACCATCGGTTCCTGGAAAATCATCGCCATCTGGTTGCCACGCAGGCCGCGCATTTCACGCTCACTGGCCTGCAAAATATTTTGGCCATTGAACAGGATCTCACCTTGCGGATACGTCACAGGCGGTTGCGGCAGCAGGCGCATAATGGAGAGCGCGGTGACACTTTTGCCTGAACCGGATTCTCCGACCAGCGCCAGAGTTTCACCGGCCTCAATCTGCAGAGAGATATCTTCCACCACGCGGCGCTGATTGAAGGCCACGGCGAGATGATTGACACTTAACAGGCTCATTTCACCCCCCGGCTTGGATCAAAGGCATCACGTACCGCTTCACCGATAAAGATCAACAGCGAGAGTAGCAGCGCGAGGGCGAAGAAGCCGGAGAGTCCCAGCCACGGCGCCTGTAAGTTGTTCTTGCCCTGCAACAGCAGTTCACCCAGCGAAGGAGAACCCACCGGCAAGCCGAAGCCAAGGAAATCCAGTGAGGTCAGGGTGGTAATCGAACCGCATAAAATAAAGGGCAGGAAGGTCAGCGTGGCCACCATGGCGTTCGGCAGCATGTGACGCAGCATAATGCGCCCGTCACTCACGCCGAGCGCGCGCGCCGCACGCACATAATCAAAGTTACGCGTGCGCAGAAACTCGGCTCGCACAACGCTCACCAGGCTCATCCAGCCAAACACCACGGTGACCAGCAATAGCCACCAGAAGCCGGGTTGAATCACACTGGAGAGCAGAATCAATAAAAACAGCGACGGCATACCAGACCACACTTCAATCAGACGCTGGCCAACCAGATCGACACGGCCGCCAAAATAGCCTTGCACGGCACCGATCACGATGCCGATCACGCTGGAGAACAGCGTCAGCAAGATGCCGAACAGCAGCGAGATGCGTGTGCCGTAAAGCAAACGCGCCAGCACATCACCACCATTGGCGTCAGTACCCAGCCAGTTCTGCTTCGAGGGCGGAGAAGGGAAGGGCACATCGGTGGCGAAATTGATGGTGCTGTCACTGAAACGAATAGGTGCCCACAGCGCCCAGCCCTGCTGATCGATCCGTTGTTTTAGCCAGGGGTCCTGGTAATCGGCCGGGGTGGCAAAGTCGCCGCCAAAATCACTCTCGCTGTAATTGAACAGCAGCGGCATGTACCAGCGCTGCTGGTAGTGCACCAGCAGTGGCTTGTCATTGGCCAGTAACTCCGCACCGAGTGAAAGCACAAAAATAAGCAAAAAAATCCACAGCGACCAAAAACCACGGCGGTTATGGCGAAAGCGTTGCCAGCGCTGCTGGTTGATTAGCGATAACCCCATTAGCGCCCCTCAAAATCGATGCGCGGATCGACCAGCGTATAGGTCAGATCGCTGAGAATATTCATCAGCAAGCCAATCAGCGTGAAGATATAGAGCGTGCCAAACATCACCGGATAGTCGCGCTGAATGGTGGCATCGTAACCCAGCAAGCCGAGTCCGTTGAGGGAGAACATCACCTCAATTAAGACCGAACTGGTAAAGAACATGCTGATAAAGGTGGCAGGGAAACCGGCGATCACCAGCAGCATGGCGTTGCGAAACACGTGTCCATACAAAATACGTTTTTCATCCAGTCCTTTGGCGCGTGCCGTTACCACGTATTGTTTGCGGATCTCATCGAGGAATGAGTTTTTGGTCAACATGGTGAGGGTGGCAAACCCGCCAATGACGGTGGCCAGCACCGGTAGCGTGATGTGCCAGAGATAATCGCCTATCTTGCTGTACCACGGCAGCGTATCAAACTGCGGCGAGGTGAGACCGCGTAGCGGGAACCAGTCGAAATAGCTGCCACCGGCAAACAACACAATCAGCATGATGCCGAACAGAAATGCCGGGATGGAGTATCCAATGATGATAAAGGTACTGCTCCAGATATCGAAAGCGCTGCCATTGCGCACCGCCTTTTTAATCCCTAACGGAATCGAGACCAGATAAATGATCAACGTACTCCACAAGCCCAGGCTGATGGAAACCGGCAAGCTCTCTTTGATGAGCTGAAGCACCGAGGCGCTGCGGAACAGGCTGTCGCCAAAATCAAAACGGATATAGTTCCACAGCATTTCGCCATAGCGCTGCAGCAGCGGTTTATCAAAGCCGTAGCGGTGCTTGATCTCTGCAATCACCTCAGGATCAAGGCCACGCGCGCCGCGATATTGGCTGTCGCCCGGATTATCATGCGCCAGCGCACCGCGCCCGCCGACATCTCCAGCACTGCCCGAGGAAAAACCGGAGCTATGGCCAAATTGCGCATTCGCCAGCGCCTGATCCACCGGTCCACCGGGCGCAATCTGCACGATAAAAAAGTTCAGGGTGATGATCGCCCACAGCGTGGGAATAATCAGCAGTAACCTGCGCAGGAAATAGGAACCCAAACCGCTCTCCTCAGCGTCTATCGGCCGGCAATTGTGCGGCTTTGTTCACGTCATACCACCAGTTCTCTAACCCGGTTGCGTACGCGGGTTTGATTTCAGGGCGGGAAAATTTATCCCAGTATGCCAGCCTCTGTTCGGCGTTGTACCACATCGGGATCATATAGGCATTCCATAACAGGATACGATCCAGCGCCTGACCCAGCGGCAACAGCGCTTTTTCATCTCCCTGATGGTCGACGATCTCCTGCACGAAGTGGTCCACGATGGGATCTTTCACCCGAGGGGTGTTCCAGGAGGAGTCAATGTATGGCGATTGCCAAATGGTGCGCAGGCTGGTGGAAGGCGAGGGCATCGCGTAGTAAAGCGAGGGGATCATATCGTAATCGCCTTCACGCAAACGGCGCAGATACTGCGAGCTATCAATTTGCCGCAACGCTACCTGAATCCCCAGACGCTGCAGGCTGTGCTGGAACGGCAGCGCCCAATCGTTCTGCGTGCCACTGCGCATCAGCAGTTCAAAGCGGAAGGGCTGCCCGGTTTTATCGTTCACCAGTTGCTGATTTTTAATCTGCCAGCCCGCTTCTTTCAGCAGCGTCATGGCTTTTAGCAGATTACCGCGATCGAAGCCGCTACCCTCTGAACGCGGCGGTGCGTATTCGTTGTTGAACACTTCCGCAGGCAACTGCGCTTTGTACGGTGCCAGCAGAATGAGCTGGTCGGCTTTCGGGTAGCCCCTGGCAGCGTAAGCCGTGTTCTGGAAATAGCTGTCAGTGCGTTTGTAGGCCCCGTAAAACAGCGCTTTGTTCATCCACTCGAAATCAAATGCCAGCGTCAGCGCCTCACGCACTCGACGGTCTGCAAACAGCGGTTTTTCATTGTTAAAGGCCAGCCAGCGAGTATCGGTAGAGACGGTATTTGGCGTGGTCGATTTAACGATGGCGTGGCTATCAAAGTTGCGCCCACGGTATTGTGTGGCCCACTTCTTCGCCGACCCCTCTTCGCGCAGATCGGACGCGCCGGCTTTGAAGGCTTCAAAAGCAACGTTGTCGTCAAGATAGTAATCGTAGCGCAGCGTATCAAAGTTATAACGTCCCCGATTGACCGGCAGATTTGCCGCCCAGTAGTTTTTCACCCGACTGTATTGAATGAACTGGCCTGGCTTATAAGACGTGACGCGATAGGGGCCGCTGGAGAGCGGAGGATAACCGATAGGCTCATTAAATTTTTTATTCTGCCAGAAGGCTTGCGGCAAAACCGGCAGCGTTAACCAGCTCAGGATCATGTCCTTGTCTGGTTTCGGCATGTCGATGCGGACGGTGAGATTGTTGAGCGCTTTCACTTCAACACCACGAAACGCCACGCGAAATTGTGGCACCCCTTCGGTCATAAATTTCTGGAAGGTGAAGGCAACATCTTTCGCAGTTATCGGGCTGCCGTCCTGGAAGCGCGCATGGGGATTGATGGACACTTCCATCCAGTGATAGTCGGATGGATAGCGGGCGGATTCAGCAATCAAGGGATAGTAGCTGCCAGGCTCATCATCGGAGGTGGTGAACAGCCCGTCATACAGTGTATCGGTGCCGACGCCAGGATTACCGCGTGAAGCAAAGCGATTGAAGTTATCGTAAGTGCCCACCACCGCGATGGTCATCTTGCCGCCTTTAGGCGCAGCGGGATTCGCGTAATCGTAATGGGTGAAATTCACCACATACTTCGGTTCGCCCAGCTTGGCAAAGGCATAACTCTCATTGATGGTTTCCGCATGCAGTGGCGCGATGGCGCTAAAAACCAACAACGCGGTGACAAGACGCAGCAGCATAAGTGGGGCGCTCTCCTTAAATAATCCGCACTGAATGGTAGCAGTTTCGTGACGATAGCGTGACGTTAACCGAGCGCTGCCTGACGTTGGTAATAACTGATCAGGTTTTCCGGACGCAGCGGGCGACTGAATAAATATCCCTGCAGATGCGTTACCCCACGGTTCACCAGCCACGCTGCCTGGTCGCCGGTTTCAACGCCTTCTGCAACGGTTTTGAGATTGAGCTTCTTGGCCAGTAGCAATACCGCGTCCAGCACCGGTGAGGTCACCGTTTCGGTACCAATACTCTGTACAAAGCCGCGATCAATTTTGAGGTAATCAAACGGATAGCGTTCAAGATAGATCAATGCGCTGTGGCCAGTGCCGAAGTCATCGATGGCGATTTTAATATCCTGCTCATGCAGCCAGGCAAAAATCTCGCCAGCATTTCTTTCGCCCACCATGGTGCGTTCGGTGATTTCGAAAACATAGTTGAAGTGGTCTTTTGGCATGTCGGCAATCCACTCCTGCACATGCTGACGAAAACTTTCTGATGCAAGATGCAGTGGGGAAAGGTTCAGACTCATACGCGTGCCGCGCGGCAGTTGCTGGCAGAGGAACTTCGCATCGCGCGCCACCAGCTTAAACAAATGCTGAGTCAGGGGAATAATCAGATTTTGCGCTTCAGCGTTGCTAATAAAGGCATCGGGGGGAATCATTCCCTCGGTGGGATGTGTCCAGCGCAGTAGTGCTTCAACGCCGTACGGTTGCCCATCGTGAGCGGTGACCAGGGGCTGATACTCAACATGAAACTGACCACGTTTAATGCCCTGCATAATCTCTTTGCCAGGACGCTGATAGAGCGTCAGCAGCAGCCAACTGGCCGCACTCATAAACAGGGCTGAGAGGAGGCCGGTCAGCAGGATCAGATGATAATCGCGTTGCGCCAGTGTCGTACCGTACAGCACGAAGCGCATGTCATTATCTTTAAAACTCATTTCTTTCAAGGCTGGTGGTAAATCGTGGATGTTCACCACCTGATTCTTGCCACTCAGCAGGGCTTTATCGCCAATCACCAACGCCATACCGGTGATTTCGGGATGATAAGAAGCCAGCAGCTGATAAGGCGTCAGGCTGATATTCATGGTGGCGAGAATACCGGTCTCAGCTGAGCCTGGATTCTTCATCCACAACGCCAGCGCCGGTTTGGTCGGCAACAGGGGCGTACCTTCCAGTAAGCGTAAATCGCGATCGCGCTCCAGCTCCGATTGTGGCGAAATATCATTCGCAGGCAGCAGAAAGGCGCCGGTGGCGGACGAACAATAGGCATTACTGTTACGTACCAGCAAAATCGCGCGGATATTGCCGGCAAAGGCGGCACGTGAAGTGAGTTCGCGGCTTACGCTACTGCATTCAAGCTGGGTGTATTGTTGCAATGGATAAAGGGTATCCACCAGGGTCGACATCACCTGTTGAAGATCGTCGCGGCTATGGATCAGCAACTGTTCATGTTGTTGTACTCGTTTTTGCCAGGTTAGCGTCAGCAGTACGATGACAAACAACAGAAAGAACACACCGCCGATGATCGCACTACTCCAGGCGATACGGCGCGAATAGGTTGCATGACGTTTTAACGTCCCCGACAGTGGCATGGAGTGCATTCCCCTTTATGGCGCCATTATTATTATGTAAATCGTGCACTACTGCTCGCTGGTGTCTGGCGTGAAACATTGCATCAGGGTGGGTTTTTTTAACCGCCGGAGACACAACAATTTGCTGCCAGTAAGCAAACGAGAATATAACGAGGACGCGCGAAAAGTCTCGTTATATTTCTGATTCTCAATTGCTTTTTATCTATCGGATTTGCGTTAAGAAATAGCAGGCGAAAAAAAACGCTGCCTGGGCAGCGTTTTCTGATTCTCTGGCTGAGAGGATCTTCAAAAGGATACGTTAGCTAGGATTTTTAGCTAAAACCCTGCGGGCTTCACGGTAACGTGTTTTCCAGTAACTGTCGTTTAAACTGGAGATCATCACACCACTGCTGGTGGATGCATGCACGAAGTTATCGTTACCGAGATAGATGCCAACGTGTCGTCCGGTAGAACCGGCACGGAACAGCACTAAATCACCCGGGCGCAGTTTGCCGCGAGAAATCTCTTTGCCTGTATCCTGCTGTTCTGACGTTGAACGTGGCAAATCTAAACCGAACTGCTCGCGAAAGGTGCGCTGAACAAAAGCAGAACAATCAATGCCGCGTTTGGTGTCACCGCCTAAGCGATAACGAACACCTTTCCAGTCACTGTACTGTTCCATGATGCGGGACTTAACGTCCACATTCTGCACCATCTGTTCAAATTCGTCCTGAGACGCTTGAAGTAAAAAACCATTCTGGTTGTTAACTTCATGATTCTCGTTATTCGCGTTCTGACCGTTATGCGTACTGCTACATGCCGATAAGAGTGTTGCTAATGCTACTGCGGGAAGGATCCGCCTGAGGTATCTCAGTATTGGTTGAGACTTGACCATTATACGTGTGTTCCTTTGAAGTCCTTACGACACAATGTCGCCAGCCAGATGACAAAACGGGTTTGAGATTAATAAGAGCAAACGCTTAAGACAATTCCTTAATTACTAAAATGTGTTAATGAACACATTTTTGTTGCATAAGGCACCGAATTTTATGCTGCACTCTAAGTAATCGCGTTTGAGGTTAACCGATTACAGACCGCGTGGCGAGTGCTTTTATATAAATTTTTATCGCTTTTATTGATGTGAAATCAATCCGTAACACAATGGTTACTTTATCAACGATTGGTAGCGATTTAATAGCCAATAAGGCGGGTTTTCAGGGGCTAATTCCGGCGCTAAGGCCGATTTTGAGAGGCTTCTGGCTGGACAAGCCAGGAAAAAGGCTATTGTTACGCGTTTTGCATCATAATGTTTTCTTTTAATAGAAAAACGTTAGTCTGCTAATAATGTATTTCTGGATTCGATAAGCGCGGATGATCGACTTTTCTGCGTATTGTCATCCGCGCTTAACAATTATGTGCGTGGCTTATATTTCCCTGGCAGGGCGCGATTGAGCCAATTAACCAATGTGTCACTGAGCGGTGTTAATAAGCACCAGCTTAAACCCACCAGAATCACCGACATCGATCCCACGGCTATATCGGTAAACCAGTGCGCACCGGCCATCACACGCGGCAGAGCAAACACCACCACAATCACCAAACCGACCAGGAAGGCGCGGAAGCCGAAATAACGCCACATAAAGCAGGCGAAAATAATCAGCATCATCCCGTGATCGCCGGGGAAGCTATTACTGGAAGCATCTTTCGCCGGAATCCCGGTCAGTTCACTCACGCGATGCACGTTGTCAAAGAACAGCGTAGGGCTGGCGTGTTGCACTGGGATCAAATGACCGAGTTGATTCAGCACCACGGCGGTGAGCAACATGGTGATGCCAATGGCCAGCATGCGGCGGCGGCCCTGCGGTGTTTCACCACGCCAGAACCACAGATACAGCAGACCCATCGCCAGCAGCGATACCGCGTCAAAACCACGGAAATTGGTGATCGCCACCAGTAAGGCGAAGCCGTGATGATCCACCATCCGGTCGTTGAAGCTATAGAAGATGGCTTTGTCGATACCAAACCAGAAGCCATGATCCGGCGGCAGGTACCACGAAAAGAACAGCATGATCCCCAGTGCATTGAGCAGCAGGATGGTGATTAAACGAGACGCGCGCATAAAAAATAGACTCAAAAAGAAAGATAACGGGGCAACCTAACGCAGCTAATTTAAACGAATCCTCAACAAGGTTGTTTGCAAAACGTTCCAGTCAACGGGTTGATGGTGGATTAACTCGATGCGACTGTCGGGCGGCGTAGTGGTGCGCGTTTCCATAAAGAAGTCATCACCCTGGCGATTGATGTTCACCAGACCGTCTGGCGTGCGAAGTACGCCTTTGACGCGATCCACCGGTGCAAGCCGCGCCCACTCAAGCGCCGGGATGGTATCGAACACCGTATCACCATCAAAAATCCAGCCACAGGATGCGTAGCCCTGGCCTTCATTTAATGCACGGCGCCAGCGAGCGGAGCCCTCAAGTTTGAGTGCCGCCAACCCTTTTGGCCGTGAAGTATGATGATGATGTGCCGCTTCAGGAACCGCACGATCCGCCAATGCGGATTGGCACAGTAACGCGGGATCAACTTTACCCCACGCGGATTCGACCAGTTGGCGATCGCCCAAATTATGCTGCTGCCATTGCTGCAAACGCTGACGATCTTCCTCGCTCCAGCGATCGCTTTTATTGGCGACGATAATATCGGCGGCGGTGAGCTGATCGCGGAAGTTTTCATTCTCGACAACGCGCGCATCGGCTAACTGACGGGGATCGAGCAGCGTGAGGGTGGCATCAACCTGAATCCAGGGTTGATACACGGCGGCGCGCAGCATATCCAGCAGTTGTTTAGGGTGGCCAAGGCCGGTGGGTTCAATGATCAGACGATCGGGCTTATTTTGCTTAAGCAGCATATTGAGCCCGACTTGCAGCGGCAGGCCGTTAACGCAACACATGCAACCGCCAGGAATTTCCTTCAGCGTGGCACCGCGATCGGCAAGCAGTGCGCCGTCAATACCCACTTCGCCAAACTCGTTAACCAGAATCGCCCAATTCTCATTGGCGGGTTTATGGGCTAACAGATGCAGCAGGGTGGTGGTTTTACCGCTGCCGAGAAATCCGGTGATTACATTAACGCGCGTCATTACAGGCTCCATTTTCAGGCGCGCGGACAACATACCCGGCGCGCACGACATTGTTATACTATAACAACCTTCGGCGGCCGGATAAAATCGTGCGGTTAGTCCGCGCGACTCATATAGCGGCGTTCAGCCACGTGAATGCGAATGCGATCGCCATTGCTCAGGTATTCCGGTACCTGGATCGACAAGCCGGTGCTCATGCCCGCGGGTTTGGTGCGTGCGCTGGCGGAAGCACCTTTAATGCCCGGTGAAGTATCGACAATTTCCATGTCCACGGTCTGTGGCAGTTCCAGCGCCAGCACCTGACCTTCCATCGTTAACACCTGGATGCCAGGAATGCCGCCTTCAGGGATGAACAGCAGCTCTTCTTCGATCTGATCTTTCTTGAAGCTATAGGGCGTGTAATCTTCATCATCCATAAACACGTACTCGTCACCGTCTATATAAGAGAAGGTCACGGCGCGACGGCTAAGCTGAATGGCATCGATAATATCGTCACCCTTAAAGCGCTCTTCCACTTTCAGGCCAGTGCGCACGTCGGTAAAACGCATCTTATAGAGGGTGGCAGCACCGCGTGCGCTTGGGCTCTGGACATCAATGTCCTTTACCAGCAACAGTTTGCCGTTCCAGGTAACAGCCATTCCTTTTTTGATTTCATTTGCCTTTGGCATGGGGATTACTCGCTGTGAAAAGGTTAATGCGCGCCACGTTACTCGCGCCGTGAAAAACAGGCAAGGGAGGCGGTGTAAAATTGTTGCCCGCGCATGGCATTCCCGTCATCAGCCTGCTATTGTCGCGACGAAATCCTCAGGAGCGCATGATGTATTGTCGTGACCAGTGCGGTGCCTGTTGCACAGCCCCCTCAATCTCTTCCCCGATTCCCGGCATGCCCCAGGGCAAACCGGCGAATACCCGCTGCGTTCAGCTTGACGATAATCAGCGCTGCAAAATCTTTGGTTCTCCGCTGCGTCCCGCAGTCTGTGCGGGTTTACAGCCCAGCGCAGAGATGTGCGGCAGCAGTCGCGAAGCGGCGATGATCTTCCTGCTGCAACTGGAAGCGGACACCGCGCCTTAACTTGCTGACGCGGTGCTGAAATATTTGCTTTCTATGATCCCCGAGTTACAGCAAAAACGTCAGCCCTGCAGGTCTGAAAAATCTTAAATCCGATCTGAAGTGTGCGGAACGTCAAAAATCTGCTACGCCGATCGCGCATTTTCTTGCCTGCTTTCACATGCTGTACCATATTCCCTGAAACGTTTCAGCGTTGTCCTCTCGGCAACCCCCGAGAAGTGCAGCGTAATTTTTCGCCATTAAGCTGAAACGATTCAATTTCAGCAAGCGAGGAGAAATATGTTCCAGCTCGACGTTCAGGCCATTCATACCGGTGTCAGTGCACAAAATAAAGAAGAGGCTATCCGTCAGGTTGCCGCTGCGTTAACCGCAGCCGGTAATGTGTCGGAAGGCTATGTTAACGGCATGCTGGCGCGCGAACAGCAGACCACCACTTTCCTGGGTAATGGTATTGCCATTCCGCATGGCACCACCGATACGCGCGATATGGTGCTGAAAACCGGCGTACAGGTTTATCAGTTCCCACAGGGCGTGGAGTGGGGCGACGGGCAGACGGCTTATGTCGCCATCGGTATCGCGGCGAAATCTGATGAACATCTTGCGCTGTTGCGCCAGCTGACTCACGTATTGAGCGATGACAGCATCGCAGAGCAGTTGAAAACCGCCTCAGCCGAAGATCTACGTGCCATCCTGATGGGTGAAAAGCAGGCCGCGGAATTCAAATTCGATACTTCGCTGATTGCGGTTGATGTTGCCGCCAGCGAACTCATCACCTTACAGGCGCTGAATGCTGGCCGTTTGCAGGCAGCAGGTGCTGTTGAAGCGACGTTTGTGGCGGATGCCGTATCGCGTACCCCACTGAGCCTCGGTCAGGGCATCTGGCTGAGCGACAGCGCCAACGGCAACCTCAACAGCGCCATCGCAGTCAGCCGTACCGCCACGCCATTTGTGCATCAGGGCGAAAATGTGGCGCTGTTGTTGACCGTGGCAGCCACCGACGATCGTCCGCTGGAAGTGCTGGGCTACCTGAGCAATCTGCTGCTGAGCAACAAAGCTGAACGTCTGCTGAAAGCCGATGCAGCTGGCATCCTCGCATTGCTGACCAGCGAAGTAGACGAAAGCGCGGATCAACTGGTGGCTGAATTTACTATCCGCAACGAGCACGGACTGCACGCACGTCCGGGCACCGCGCTGGTCACGGTCATTAAACAGTTCAACAGTGACATCACCGTCACCAACCTTGACGGTAGCGGCAAACCGGCCAACGGACGCAGCCTGATGAAAGTCGTCGCGCTGGGCGTGAAAAAAGGCCATCGCCTGCGCTTTACCGCCAGTGGTGAAGATGCACAGCAGGCGCTGAATGCCATTGAAGAGGCCATCAATTCTGGCCTGGGCGAGGGGGTCGCATGAGCCGCCGCGTTGCCACAATCACACTGAATCCTGCTTACGATCTGGTGGGCTATACGCCAGAAATCGAACGTGGCGAAGTTAACCTGGTGAAAACCACCGGTCTGCACGCAGCGGGTAAAGGCATTAACGTCGCCAAAGTTCTGAAAGATCTCGGTATTGACGTCACCGTAGGCGGATTCCTCGGGAAAGAAAATCAGGACGGTTTCCAGCAGCTGTTCAGCGAACTGGGCATCGCCAACCGTTTTCAGGTGGTGCAGGGCCGTACCCGCATAAACGTGAAGCTGACAGAAAAGGACGGTGAAGTTACCGACCTGAATTTCTCTGGCTTTAACGTCACCGCGCAGGACTGGGATCGCTTCACTGCCGATTCACTGACCTGGCTGGGACAATTTGACATGGTGTGCGTCAGCGGCAGCTTGCCCGCGGGCGTGGCACCCGAAGCGTTCACCAAATGGATGAGCGATCTGCGCACCCTGTGCCCGTGCATCATTTTCGACAGCAGTCGTGAAGCGCTGGTGGCTGGTTTAAAAGCCGCGCCGTGGCTGGTGAAGCCGAACCGTCGTGAACTGGAAATCTGGGCCGACCGCAAACTGCCAACCTTGCAGGATGTGATCGAAGCCGCGCATGAACTGCGTGAGCAAGGCATTGCCCATGTGGTGATTTCCCTTGGTGCGGAAGGCGCACTGTGGGTCAACGCCTCTGGCGAATGGATCGCCAAACCACCAGCTTGTGAAGTCGTCAGCACCGTAGGCGCGGGAGATTCGATGGTCGGAGGCCTGATTTACGGGCTGCTGATGCGTGAATCCAGCGAGCATACCCTGCGTCTGGCAACGGCAGTGGCTGCTATGGCGGTGAGCCAGAGCAACGTTGGTGTGACCGATCGTACCCAGTTGGCCGCGATGATGGCGCGCGTCGACTTACAACCCGTTAACTAACAGCAGGAGAGCGATAATGAAAACGCTGCTGATAAAAGATTCTTCACTGGGACTGGCATCAGGACATCTGGCTTTAGAGCGTCTGCGCGCGACTGCCGCACAGGCTGGCCTGACGCTGACCAACAACGCGGCCGATGCGGAGCTGGTGCTGGTAGCTGGCCATGCCGTGCCGAACGATGCACAGCTCGCAGGTAAATCCGTGGCGCTGGTCGATGTGCAGCAGACGCTGCGCGATCCGCTGGCGGCCATTAATCAGGCTAAAGCCAGTGCCAAAGTCTGGCAGGCCGCTACGGCGGTTGCCGCACCGGTAGCCGCACAGAGCACCGGTCAGAAACGCATTGTCGCGGTCACCGCTTGCCCAACTGGCGTGGCGCACACCTTCATGGCGGCAGAGGCGATTCAGACAGAAGCGACCAAACGTGGCTGGTGGGTGAAAGTGGAAACCCGCGGTTCTGTGGGTGCTGGCAATGCCATCACGCCAGAAGAAGTGGCGGCGGCCGATCTGGTGATCGTGGCGGCGGATATCGATGTGGACCTGGCGAAGTTCGCCGGTAAGCCGATGTACCGCACCTCAACCAGCCTGGCGCTGAAGAAAACAGCTCAGGAACTGGATAAAGCGCAGGCGGAAGCCAAAACCTATCAGCCGAGCGGCAGCCAGACGGCCAGCACGCAAAGTGACAGCAAAGAGAAAGCCGGTGCTTATCGTCACCTGCTGACCGGTGTGTCCTACATGCTGCCGATGGTCGTCGCGGGTGGTTTGAGCATCGCGCTCTCCTTCGCCTTTGGTATCACCGCATTTAAAGAGCAGGGCACCCTGGCGGCTGCGCTGATGCAGATTGGTGGCGGCAGTGCCTTTGCGCTGATGGTACCGGTGCTGGCGGGCTTTATTGCCTTCTCGATTGCGGACCGTCCGGGTCTAACCCCGGGTCTGATTGGCGGTATGATCGCCACCAGCATTAACGCCGGTTTCCTTGGCGGTATCATCGCCGGTTTCATTGCCGGTTATGCAGCGAAGATGCTGAGCAGCAAAGTCAAACTGCCGCAAAGTATGGAAGCGTTAAAACCGATCTTGATCATTCCGCTGGTGGCGAGTTTGATTACCGGCCTGCTGATGATTTACGTGGTGGGTAAACCTGTTGCGGGCATCATGAGCGGTCTGACGCACTGGCTGGCGAACATGGGCACCGCCAATGCGGTACTGCTGGGCGCAATCCTCGGTGGCATGATGTGTACCGACATGGGTGGTCCGGTGAACAAAGTGGCCTACGCCTTCGGTGTCGGTCTGCTGAGCTCACAAACCTATGCACCGATGGCGGCCATTATGGCAGCGGGTATGGTACCGCCGCTAGCAATGGGTCTGGCGACGATTGTTGCGCGTCGTAAGTTCAACAAAGGTCAGCAGGAAGGGGGCAAAGCGGCACTGGTACTTGGTTTGTGCTTTATCTCTGAAGGTGCGATTCCGTTTGCGGCGCGTGACCCAATGCGTGTGCTGCCTTGCTGCATCGTCGGCGGTGCGATAACGGGTGCGGTCTCCATGTTGGTTGGCGCGAAACTGATGGCACCGCACGGTGGTCTGTTTGTACTGCTGATTCCAGGTGCAATCACCCCAGTTCTTGGTTACCTGATGTCGATTGTGATTGGTACCGCAGTGGCTGGCCTCGGTTACGCGATTCTGAAACGTCCGGAAGAAGAGCTGGCGAAAGCCGCGTAATCTTCACGGGGTAAGAAAAAGGGAGCTGGGGCTCCCTTTTTGCTGTCTGCTTTAAGCCTGTTCCTGTTGTTCCGACTTCAACCACGCAATCTCATCTTTCCAGATATCCGGATTGATGGTTTCCAGAATCATCGGGATGCCATCAAAGCGCTTATCTTTCATCAGCCAGCTAAACACCGTCTTGCCAATGTTGCCTTCACCTAAGCTATGGTGGCGATCCACACGGCTGCCGAGCGTGCTTTTGGCGTCATTCAGGTGCATGCCGCGCAGAAACTGGAAACCGACAATGCGTTCAAATTCCGCAAAGGTCTCCACGCAGGCTTCTTCAGTACGCAGATCGTAACCGCCGGCAAACGCATGGCAGGTATCGATACACACGCCGACGCGTGATTTATCTTCGACGTGCTCAATAATGGTGGCGAGGTGTTCGAAACGAAAACCGAGATTGCTACCCTGACCTGCGGTGTTCTCAATCACTGCCACGACGTTGTGGGTCTGATCCAGCGCGATATTAATCGACTCGGCGATGCGCTTCAGGCATGCCTCTTCTTCGATCTGCTTCAGGTGGCTGCCAGGGTGGAAATTCAGCAGTGTCAGCCCAAGCTGTTCAGCACGCTGCATCTCATCAAGAAACGCCTCACGGGATTTTTCCAGCGCATCCATTACCGGATGGCCAAGGTTAATCAGGTAGCTGTCATGCGGCAAAATCTGCGCGGAAGTGAAGTTGTATTTCTCACAGGCGGTTTTGAAGGCATCAATCACTTCACCTGAAAGCGGGGCGGCTTTCCACTGGCGCTGATTTTTAGTGAACAACGCAAAGGCTGTGGCTTCGAGTTCGTGGGCACGGATAACTGCCTGGTCTACGCCGCCTGATGCACTGACGTGTGCGCCGATATATTTCATGCCGCTCTCCTGATTGGGCGATTGCTGCTGCAAAGCGCACATCATAGCGGATGCGCTACGCCCATGAAATGTCGCATTGCCTACGGGGAGAAAAAGGGCACGGTCAGACACTTATCCAGCACGACACGACACCTACCAAAGTTGGCAGGTGCGCTTTTTTTCTGGTTAACTATAGTTTAACAAATTAGAAACTTTTAACTATAACCATGAAAACAGCTTATAGAAGTACTTTGGATACCGCTTTTCAGCATGAAAAATTCAACGTAATCCATAAATTAACTTTAGGTAAAACCAACGCAGTGACCCTTTTTTATAATGGTCAAGGCGCAGTCGGTTTCACGCTCGCCGTGCCCGATACCGACAACTCGCTGGTCCATTTCTATCGTTATGGGGTCAATAACAGCGACCCGAAAAAGTTGTACCGCTCTGAATGTCTCTATTCCCGCCGGGAAAACTTTGGTTATCAGGACTGGCTGATTCGCACGATTACCGATGAGTTCACGGCCTGTGACACCGAGTTGGAAGAACTGATTGGCATGAAAGCCTGACCCTGAGTGGGCCGCCATTCACAGGGCGGCATCTTGCCTGCGCAGAGACCTGACTGGTTTAAAAGTTAAATTGGTAATATATTGTCCATTGACCAGTATAACTAATAAGGAAGAGTCGGGATGTTGAAGCGCTTGCGCCGCTGGGCACGCTTAATTAAACGTGATGTGCTCACGCTGTGGTTTGCTTGCCGTGATCCGCGTACCCCCTGGTGGTTTAAGCTGCTGGCATTTGGCATTGTTGCCTATGCACTCAGCCCCATCGATCTCATTCCTGATTTCATTCCCATTATCGGCTTGCTCGACGACGCCATTATCGTCCCTCTGGGTGTGATCATCCTGCTGCGTTTGCTCCCGCGTGAAATTCGGATCAGCAGCGCAGAACGGGCTGATGTCCAGCGGGCACGTGGCAAGAAGATTGTCAGCTGGGCAGGATTCTTCCTGACGGTGATCGTCTGGTTAGCCGTGGTGGCTTATCTTGTGAAGCGTTACGCAATGTGAGGAGGGCGCATGCATATCACGCTGCGTCAGATTGAAGTCTTCACCGAAGTGCTGAAAAGCGGTTCAACCACTCAGGCCTCGCAGGTACTGGCACTGTCGCAGTCTGCCGTCAGTGCGGCGCTGGCCGATCTGGAAAACCAGCTCGGGGTGCAATTGTTTGATCGTGTCGGCAAACGACTGGCCCTGAACGAGCATGGTCGTTTGCTCTATCCACGCGCGGTCGGATTGCTGGAACAGGCCGGCGAGATCGAACAGCTGTTCAAAGAGGATAATGGTGCCATTCGTTTGTTTGCCAGCAGCACCATCGGCAACTATCTGCTGCCGGGGATGATCGCCGCCTATCGTCGTGATTTCCCCTCGCTGCCGCTCGAACTCAGCGTCGGCAACAGCCAGGATGCGATTAACGCGGTGGCCGATTTTCGCGTGGATATCGGTTTGATTGAAGGGCCGTGCCATGAACCGGACATCGTCAGCGAAGCGTGGCTGGAGGATGAGCTGGTGGTGTTTGCTGCACCCGATGCCGACATCCTGAAACAGCCGATCACGCTAACATCACTGGCCGCCGCGCCCTGGATATTGCGAGAGCGCGGTTCGGGCACGCGTGAAATTGTCGATTACCTGCTGTTGTCTCATCTGCCGCAGTTTCAACTCGGCATGGAGCTGGGCAATTCTGAGGCAATCAAACATGCGGTGCGCCACGGCATGGGCATCAGCTGTTTATCGCGCCGGGTGATCAGCGATCTGCTGGAGGCGGGCACGCTGGTGGAAGTGGCTGTGCCGTTACCACGCCTGACGCGCACGCTGTATCGCATTCATCATCGGCAGAAGCATTTGTCGAAAGCGCTAAGCCGATTTCTCTCCTATTGCCGCGAGTAATCGCGGCTGTGAAGACGTGAGCGGCTAATAATTTCGCGCTGATTATGAAGGTAACTAATAACCCGACGTGAATGCTATACAGCCAGGGGTTAGCTGCTACAATCGCGCCTTATTTTTATCCAGCATAGCGTTTACACATGCATAATGACTCAAAAACAACACAACAACCTGGGCTGCGCCGTGAATTAAAAGCGCGCCATCTCACCATGATCGCCATTGGCGGTTCCATCGGCACCGGCCTGTTTGTCGCCTCAGGTGCCACCATTTCTCAGGCAGGTCCCGGCGGCGCATTACTCTCATACGCGCTAATTGGCCTGATGGTTTACTTCCTGATGACCAGCCTCGGCGAACTGGCGGCCTTTATGCCGGTCTCCGGCTCCTTCGCCACCTACGGCTCAAAATACGTTGAAGAAGGTTTCGGCTTCGCGCTGGGCTGGAACTATTGGTACAACTGGGCGGTCACCATCGCCGTTGATCTGGTGGCTTCACAGCTGGTGATGAACTACTGGTTCCCGGATACGCCGGGTTGGATCTGGAGCGCGCTGTTCCTCGGTCTGATGTTCCTGCTTAACTACATCTCCGTCAAAGGCTTCGGTGAAGCCGAATACTGGTTCTCGCTGATCAAAGTTGCCACCGTCATCATCTTTATCGTGGTGGGCGTGCTGATGATCGCGGGTATTATGCGCGGCGCAGAAAATGCCGGCTGGCATAACTGGACCGTGGGCGACGCACCTTTTGCCGGCGGTTTTGCCGCGATGATTGGTGTGGCGATGATTGTCGGCTTCTCGTTCCAGGGCACGGAATTGATCGGCATTGCGGCCGGTGAATCACAGGACCCTGCGAAAAATATTCCACGCGCAGTGCGTCAGGTGTTCTGGCGTATCCTGCTGTTCTATATCTTTGCGATTCTGATTATCAGCCTGATTCTGCCGTATACCGATCCGAAACTGCTGCATAACGATGTCACCGATATCGCCATCAGCCCGTTCACGCTGGTGTTCCAGAATGCCGGATTACTGTCAGCTGCGGCGGTCATGAATGCGGTGATCCTGACGGCTGTGCTGTCAGCGGGTAACTCCGGCATGTACGCTTCAACGCGCATGCTGTTTAACCTGGCGCAGGAAGGTAAAGCACCGCGTATTTTTGCCAAACTGTCGAAAGGCGGTGTGCCGCGTAATGCACTGATTGCGACCACCGTGGTGGCAGGCCTCTGTTTCCTGAGTTCTAAGTTCGGCAACCAGGAAGTCTATCTGTGGCTGCTCAATACCTCAGGCATGACCGGCTTTATCGCCTGGCTCGGTATTGCGATTAGCCACTACCGCTTCCGTCGCGGTTACGTAGCGCAGGGGCATGATTTAGCGGCGCTTCCTTACCGTTCCGGCTTCTTCCCGCTCGGTCCGATTTTCGCCTTCGTACTCTGTTTGATCATTACGCTGGGGCAAAACTATCAGGCGTTTCTGGCAGATCGTATTGACTGGTATGGCGTGGCGGCGACCTACATCGGCATTCCGCTGTTCCTGCTGATTTGGCTGGGTTACAAGCTGGCACGCGGCTCGCGCTTCGTGAAGTACAGCGAGATGGAATTCCCGACCTTCAAGGAGTAATGCGTCAAACGCGTATGACATCACGCCGCGGCCTTTGGCTAGCGGCGTTTTTTTTGCCAAAGATGAACCGTGTTACAACGTTTTGGGCTTTGTCATACAGATATAATTGATAATTATTATCACCTGCACTATTGTGGCTGCCGTTATGATTTCGATAAGAAACAGGTAGAACAATGCAGACCACGGATTCCGCGCTGCTGGCGGAAAATCACCGCGAAGCCGATACCATGACGCGCTATCGTCAGGTTTTACGTCAGCGCCTGATGCTGATTGGCGTACTGGTACTGGCGATTCTGGCGTCAGTGATTCTTGATTTCACCCTCGGCCCGGCGGGGCTCTCCCTCGACACCTTGTGGCAAACGCTCACCCATCCTGATGCGGTGGATGCGGGCACGCGTGTGATCGTCTGGGATATCCGTCTGCCGTATGCGCTGATGGCCGTTGTTGTCGGCTTCTCGCTCGGTCTGGCGGGTGCTGAGATGCAAACCATCCTCAATAACCCATTGGCGAGTCCGTTTACGCTTGGCGTCTCTTCTGCGGCCGCTTTTGGCGCGGCGCTGGCGATTATTCTCGGCATCGGTATTCCCGGCGTGCCGGACCAATGGTTTATCTCGGCGAACGCTTTTGTGTTTGCGCTGTTTGCGGCGTTAATGCTGGACGGCGTGACGCGCTGGACCAAAGTGTCGACATCGGGCGTGGTGCTGTTCGGCATCGCACTGGTGTTCACCTTTAACGCCCTGGTCTCGATGATGCAGTTCATCGCCAGTGAAGATACCTTGCAGGGTCTGGTGTTCTGGACCATGGGCAGCCTGGCGCGCGCCTCGTGGGAAAAACTCGGCGTGCTCACGGCGGCTTTCGCCATCCTGATCCCGTTCTCGATGCTCAGCAGCTGGAAACTGACCGCGCTGCGTCTGGGTGAAGACCGTGCCGTGAGTTTCGGCATCGATGTGCGTCGCTTGCGTCTGGCCACGCTGCTGCGCATCAGTATCCTCTCAGCACTGGCGGTGGCCTTTGTCGGCCCGATTGGTTTTATCGGTCTGGTGGCACCGCACATTGCCCGCATGATGTTTGGTGAAGATCATCGCTACTATCTGCCAGCCAGTGCGCTGGTCGGTGCGCTGGTGCTGTCACTGGCCTCGGTGGCGTCGAAGAACCTGATTCCAGGGGTGATCATCCCCGTCGGGATTGTGACCTCACTGGTCGGCGTGCCGTTCTTCCTGAGTATCATTCTGCGTCATCGGGGGACGGTGTAATGGAACAGGGTTTACGTCTCAGCCATTTCTACGCCGGTTATCCGAAGCGTAAAGTCATTGAAGATCTCAACGTCCCGGCACTGCCGCGCGGCAAAATCACCGTGCTGCTGGGCCCGAACGGCTGCGGTAAATCGACGCTGTTGCGTGCGCTGGCCGGCCTGAACAAAGGGCAGGGCGAGCTGTGGCTGAACGGCGAAGAGTTAATGACCCAGCCGTTTGCACGCCGTGCGCAGCGCGTGGTATATCTGCCGCAAAGCTTACCGGCGGGCGTGCATCTGCATGTGCTGGAATCGATTATCGTGGCGCAGCGTGCGTCCGGTGGCTTGCACAGCGCGTCGAGTGAAGCCGAGATCATGCACTTGCTGGAGCAGTTGGGTATTGCTCATCTGGCGATGCGTTATCTCGATCAGCTATCCGGTGGTCAGAAACAGCTGGTGGGCCTGGCGCAATCGCTGATTCGCCGTCCTGAATTGCTGCTGCTGGATGAGCCGCTGAGTGCGCTCGATCTTAATTACCAGTTCCATGTGATGGATTTGGTGCGCCGCGAAACCCGCCTGCGCAATATTGTGACTGTGGTGGTGGTGCATGATATCAATATCGCGCTGCGTCATGCCGATCATGCGTTGATGCTGAAAGAAGGCACTCTGCTGGCTGACGGCGAGCCGTCGCAGGTGATCACGCCGGACACGCTGGCGCAGGTGTATGGCGTGCGCGGGCGTATTGAACACTGCTCGCAGGGCATGCCGCAGGTGATGATCGATGGTTTAGTGGCGGAATCGCTGGCTTAAACCTCGCAAAAGACGCTAAAGCTCAATATCAGGAAAGGCTGAAGATAAATGTCGGTGCGGCTTTAGCCAATCGCAGTCAGCTATAGCCAAAAAGGGCGCACCGGGTGCGCCCTTACTGTTATCTACATCAACTGGCGTGATTTACACCAACAGATGCTTCGCGTGGAACCGCAGATGGTCCTCGACAAAACTGGCGATAAAGAAGTAGCTGTGGTCGTAACCCGGCTGAACACGCAGCTCCAGCGGGAAACCCTGCTCACGCGCTACTGCTTCAAGGCGCTCCGGACGTAACTGATCGGCGAGGAACTGATCGCTATCCCCCTGATCGATCAGAATCGGCAAACGCTGTTCCACTTCGCGCATCAGCAAACAACTGTCCCATTCGCGCCACGTCTGGCGATCTTCACCCAGATAGGCGCTGAACGCTTTTTGTCCCCACGGCACTTCAGTTGGATTCACAATCGGTGCGAACGCAGATGCCGAAGCAAAACGTCCACCCTGACGCAACGCCAATACCAGCGCGCCATGTCCGCCCATTGAATGCCCCATTACCGACTGACGATCGCTCACTTTGAAATTGTCCGCCACCAGGGCCGGCAACTCCTCGCTGAGATAATCGAACATACGATAGTGCGTCGCCCAGGGCTGCTGCGTGGCGTTGAGGTAAAAACCTGCGCCCTGACCGAGATCGTAACCACTGTCATTGGCCACTTCGTCACCGCGCGGACTGGTGTCCGGCATTATCAGCACCAGACCCAGCTCAGCGGCAACACGCTGCGCACCGGCTTTGGTGGTGAAATTCTCGTCGCTACAGGTTAGTCCGGCGAGAAACCACACCACCGGCGGCGGCGTGTCATCCTGCGGTGGCGGCAGGAAAATGCTGAAGGTCATCGGGCAGTTCAGCACCGCCGACTGATGACGCCAGCGCTGCTGCCAGCCGCCGAAGATACGATGTTCTTCCAGCAGTTCCAGAGTGGATGCCATAACGCCTCCTTTTTACTTGTTAAAATGCACAACCGAACGAATAGATTTCCCTTCGTGCATCAGATCAAAGGCGTCGTTAATCTCTTCCAGCGGCATGGTGTGGGTGATGAAATCGTTCAGCGCGAACTTGCCGTCCAGATAATCCTGCACGATGCCCGGCAGTTGGGTGCGACCTTTCACGCCACCAAACGCTGAACCGCGCCAAACGCGTCCGGTCACCAGCTGGAACGGACGCGTGGCGATCTCTTCACCGGCACCGGCCACGCCGATAATCACAGACTCGCCCCAGCCTTTATGGCAGCACTCAAGCGCGGAACGCATCACGTTGACGTTACCGATGCATTCAAAGGAGAAGTCCACGCCGCCGTCGGTCAGTTCAACAATCACATCCTGAATCGGCTTGTCGTAATCTTTCGGGTTGATCAGGTCGGTGGCACCCAGTTTGCGCGCCAGGTCGAACTTGCTGGTGTTGAGATCGATACCGATGATGCGACCGGCTTTCGCCATCTTCGCGCCAATGATCGCCGACAAACCAATGCCGCCGAGGCCGAAGATCGCCACGGTGTCGCCTTCTTTCACCTTGGCGGTATTCATCACAGCGCCCATGCCGGTGGTCACGCCGCAGCCCAGCAGGCACACTTCTTCCAGAGGCGCTTCTTTGCTGATCACCGCCAGTGAGATTTCCGGTACCACGGTGTACTCAGAGAAGGTTGAGGTGCCCATGTAGTGGAAGATCGGCTGACCGTCTTTGAAGAAACGGGTGGTGCCATCTGGCATCAAACCTTTACCCTGGGTAGAGCGGATGGCCTGGCATAGGTTGGTTTTACCTGACAGACAGAACTTACATTTGCCGCACTCTGGGGTGTAAAGCGGGATCACGTGATCGCCCACCGCCACACTGGTCACGCCTTCGCCCACGGCTTCCACCACGCCACCGCCTTCGTGACCGAGGATTGCCGGGAACACGCCTTCAGGATCTTTACCTGACAGGGTATAAGCATCGGTGTGGCATACGCCGGTGGCGACGATGCGCACTAACACTTCACCTTTCTGCGGTGGCATCAGATCCACTTCTTCGATTTTCAGCGGTTCGCCCGCTGCCCAGGCAACGGCAGCGCGGGTTTTAATCATGTTCATGCAATCCCTCTTCTTCAGATGTCGTGATTTACTTAAAATTAAAAACTCACTCAGCGGTTTGCAGCGGGTGCAGCAACTCATCGTTAAGTGGGCGGTCGTCAAACATTTCAATAATCAAATACTTCAGCGCTTCCACGTTGGGCGTGAAGGCGTCGCGTCGCCACATCAGCCAGGTAGCGGTATCGCGATAAGCGGGTGGCAGAGCATGTTCCTGCACGCGCGCGCGGCCGGGCATTTGCGTCAGCACCGACGCCGGAATCATCGCCACGCCCGCACCGCCTGCCACACACGCCACCATGGCGTGATAAGACTGAATCTCCATCACGCTTTTTGGTGAGGTCTGGCTTTCGCGATACCAGGACTCCAGTTTGGTGCGATACGAACAGCTGTTACCAAAGGCAAACAACGTGTCATGCTGCGTGTCGCGGGCGCTGGTAATCGGGTCGTGATCGAGACTGGTGATCAGCACCATTTCCTCACGAAAGGCGATGCAGCCATTGAGATCGTCATGGGTGGCAGGGCCATCCACTAGCGCGGCCGCCAGCGTACCGGCGCGCACTTTATCGATGATGTCGCCCGAGGTGCCGGTGACCAGCGATAGCGCCACGTTGGGAAATCGTTGATGATAAGCCGCCAGCAGGCCGGGCAGACGGGTCGCGGCGGTGCTCTCCATCGAACCGAAGGCAAAGTTCCCGCCCGGTTCCCCGGCACGGGCCATATTCAGCGCCTCATCGCTCAGGCTGAGGATGCGCTGAGCATAATTCAGGAAATTGTGGCCCATTGGCGACAATCGAATACGCTGCTTCTCACGGATAAACAGGTCGACGCCAATCTCTTCTTCCAGCTGGCGCAAACGGGTGGTGAGATTGGAGGGCACGCGATGCAATAGCTCCGCGGCGCGCGCCAGCGAACCGGTTTCGGCCACAGAACAGAACATGCGGAGTTGTACTAAATCCATATTCTCTTTCCGTAAACAACTTGGTTAATATTATTCACTTTTCGTGAGTGTAACCGTCATGCATGCTAATAACAAGTGCTAAAAGAATCTGAACGGGAGTGGGAATGGCGTTTCGTGTCGCGCTGAGCGCGTTTTTAAGTTTAGTGGTTGCCATGGGGATTGGGCGATTTGCTTTCACCCCGCAGGTGCCGCTGATGATTCAGGACCATCAGCTTACCCTGACCAGCGCCAGTCTGGTGGCGGCGCTCAACTATCTTGGTTACCTGTGTGGCTCCTTCGATGCCATGCGTGCTCGCCAGCGTGTGGAGTGGCGTTTGCAGCTGGGTGTCTGGGGCGCGGTGATCCTGACGCTGCTGTCTGCCTGCGTCAGCGGGCCGTGGCTGCACGGCTTGATCCGCTTCGTGATTGGCGGTGCCAGCGGCTGGGCGATGGTACTGATCGCCGCGTGGAGCAACGAGCAGCTGCTGCATCATGGGCGACCGGGCTTGTCGGCGGCGGTGTTTGCCGGACCGGGCACCGGCATATTCCTCAGCGGTATGCTGGCGGTGGCGCTGCATGCCAGTGGTGCCAGCGCGGCATTAGGCTGGGCGGCTTATGGCCTGCTGGCGTTGCTGTTTATCGCTGCCATTGCGCGCTTTTTACCGCGCAGCGGGCAGTTACATCGACCCGATCAGGCACCTGCGCCGCTGGTGCTCAATGGTAATCTGAAACGCCTGGTGCTGAGCTACAGCCTGGCGGGCTTCGGCTACATTCTGCCCGCAACCTTCTTGTCGCAGATGACTGCCGCGCGTTTCCCGGACAGTGCGCTGGCGCAGTTTGTCTGGCCGGTGTTTGGCGGCGCGGCGGTGATTGGCATTGTGCTCGGCATTTTGACGCGGCGCTGGGGCAGCAGCCATCTGCGACTGGCAGTGGTGCTCTGGGCGCAGGCTTTGGGCGTCATCTCCGCGATTGTCCTGCCGGGGCTGGATGGACTGTTAATTAGCGCGCTGTTAGTCGGCGGCGGGTTCTTATGCGTGGTTCAACTGACGCTGCAATACGGCCGTGAGCTGGCGCCGCATCACGCGCGCTATCTGGCCGGGCTGCTGACTACCGGCTACGCAGTTGGGCAATTGGGCGGGCCGCTGCTGTCATGGATCTCCAGCTTGCTGTGGCACCGCCTCGATCCTGCCTTGTGGGTCGCCGGTGGCGCGCTGATTCTGGCAGGCTTACTGGTGCTGCGCCGTTCGGCACCATGAAAAGCTTTCATCTCCGATTGGATTGATTGCTGGATTACGCGCGCGTTGTGTTTCACAATACGCGCTCAGAATTTCCCCCGCAGGCGACGATCTGCGGGCGCATCACCTGCCGGAGAAAGAGTACGATGAGCACCTTAAGTCAGGAAGCCGCCCTGGTTCACGAAGCGCTGCTGGCGCGTGGCCTGGAAACGCCGTTACGCGCCCCGGTGCGCGAAATGGATGACGAAACCCGCAAGCGTGAAATCGCCGGTCATATGACCCAAATCATGCAGCTGCTGAATCTGGATCTGGAAGATGACAGCCTGATGGAGACGCCACATCGCATCGCCAAGATGTACGTGGACGAGATCTTCTCTGGTCTTGATTACGCCAACTTCCCGAAAATCACCGTCATCGAGAACAAGATGAAGGTCGATGAGATGGTCACCGTGCGTGATATCACCCTGACCAGCACCTGTGAGCATCATTTTGTGATTATCGACGGAAAAGCCACCGTCGCTTACATCCCGAAAGAGAAAGTGATTGGTCTGTCGAAGATCAACCGCATTGTGCAGTTCTTTGCCCAGCGGCCACAGGTGCAAGAGCGTCTGACCCAGCAAGTGCTGGTGGCGCTGCAAACGTTGCTTGGCACCAACAACGTAGCGGTGTCGATTGATGCGGTGCACTACTGTGTGAAAGCGCGTGGCGTGAAAGATGCCACCAGTGCCACCACCACCACATCGCTGGGTGGGCTGTTCAAGTCCAGCCAGAATACGCGCCAGGAGTTCTTACGCGCGGTGCGTCACAGCTAATCCTTTGGGCGGCTTATTGCCGCCCGTTTTCTCTCTCCGTCAGGTCACTCGATGCAACGCTATCTTGCGCTGGATTTCATTCGTGGTTGCGCCATTCTCGGCATTCTGTTGCTCAATATCGTGGGGTTTGGCTTGCCTTCAGCAGCCTATCTCAACCCGGCGTGGCAGGGCGCTGTTTCATTTTCCGATGCCTGGACCTGGGCGATAATGGATGGCCTGGCGCAGCTGAAATTCCTCACGCTGTTTGCGCTGCTGTTCGGCGGCGGCCTGTATTTGCAAATCCCACGCGGCAGTCGCTGGATGTCGGCGCGCCTGACGTTACTGGTGCTGCTGGGTTTCATTCACAGCATCTTCTTCTGGGAAGGGGATATCCTGCTGGATTATGGTCTGACCGGGCTGATTATCTGGCGGATGCTGCGCGAAGTGCCCTCCGACAAAGCTTTACTGCAAACTGGCGTGTTGCTCTACCTGATTGGTTGCGGCGTGCTGTTGGTGTTCTGGGGCATTTCCAGTCCTGAACCGGGACGATCGTGGCTGCCGGGTGCCGCCGATATCGAGTATGAAAGCTACTGGAAACTGGTCGGCGGCTGGGAAGCGATTCAGAACCGTCTTGAACATCTTTCCTCCAGCTTGATGGCGCTCGCCGCGCAGTACGGCTGGCAGCTGGCGGGACTGATGCTGATTGGCGCGGCGTTGATGCGCAGCGGCTGGCTAAAAGGCGAGTTCAGCGTGCAGCACTACCGCCGCTCGGCCGCGCTGCTGCTGACGATCGGCTGGCTGATTGCCATCCCCGGCATTGTGGCGCAGTGGTTGCTGGGCTGGGAATTCCGCTGGAGCGGCTTTTTGTTGCAGGTGCCGCGCGATCTTGCCAGCCCGTTTATCAGCCTCGGTTATGCGGCGCTCTGCTTTGGCTTCTGGCCGCAAATCGCTGCCACGCGTTTCAGCTATGCGCTGCAATGCGTTGGCCGCATGGCGCTCAGTAACTATCTGCTGCAGACCTTGATCTGTACCACGCTGTTCTACCGTTTCAATCTGTTCCTCAAGTTTGATCGCCTGCATTTGCTGGCACTGGTCCCGGTTATCTGGTTGGTTAATATCCTGTTTTCAGTGCTCTGGCTGCGCTTTTTCCCGCAGGGGCCGATGGAGTGGATCTGGCGCAAACTCACGCGTCTCGCCGCTGGTAAGACGGAGCCTTCCTCCCGCATCAGATAATGATGTTCATCACAAAGGTTGCAGATTTGTATGTAACCGTTTTCATCCGTGTGACGTGATTCACGCAGCTGAACAAAATGCCCTGACAAAATAGCGCCGTTACGCGCTTGTCGCGCATTTTCTCCTCTGTGGAACAGCTGCATGATAACGATTCGAGATGTCGCCCGTCAGGCCGGTGTATCAGTAGCCACCGTGTCGCGTGTGCTCAATAACAGCAGTGCAGTTACCCCTGATACCCGCGAAGCCGTGCTACAGGCGGTGGAGGCGTTGGGTTATCGCCCTAACGCCAATGCGCAGGCACTGGCCACCCAGGTCAGTGACACCATCGGCGTGGTGGTGATGGACGTATCCGATCCCTTCTTTGGCGCATTAGTGAAAGCAGTAGATACCGTGGCACAGCGTGTTCACAAACACGTGTTGATCAGCAACTCATGGCACCAGGAAGAGAAAGAGCGCCATGCCATTGAGGTGCTGATCCGCCAACGATGTAACGCCTTAGTGGTCCACGCGAAAACGCTTTCAGACGCTGAACTGACTCATTTTATGGACCAGGTTCCGGGTATGGTGTTGATAAACCGCACTATTCCGGGCTATGAGCATCGCTGTGTCTGCCTCGATAATGTAACGGGATCTCTGTTGGCAACGCGCATGTTGTTACAACAGGGTCATCAACGCATTGGCTATCTTAGCTCCAGCCACCCGATTGAAGATGTCACACAACGCCGCGAAGGCTGGCTGCAGGCCCTGTCAGAGCAGGGGATTCGCCCGCAGGAGTCCTGGATTGCCCATGGTGAACCGGATATGCAGGGCGGTGAAGCAGCGATGGTGGAGTTACTGGGTCGTAACCTGCATTTAACCGCCATCTTCTCCTATTGTGACGGCATGGCCGCTGGTGCACTAACCGCATTGAAAGACAATGGTATTCAGGTGCCACAGCACTTCTCCGTCGTCGGCTTTGATGATATTCCCATCTCGCGTTACACCGATCCACAGCTGACAACCGTACGCTATCCTATTGTTTCCATGGCAAAACTGGCCACGGAGCTGGCGCTGAAGGGCGCAGCCGGAGAACTCGATCCTGATGCCACACACTGCTTTATGCCGACCCTGGTACGCCGCCATTCGGTCGCTCAGCGGCAAATTGTGGAGTCGGTCACTAATTCGGGCGATAGCGCAGTGTAACCGTTTCCAATCTGTGATTACATTCACAGTTAATTAACATGGCGCTCACTATGATGGCAGCGTCTTACCGGACTGAAACATCATGTAACGCCGGGTTTTCCTTCTCCGGTCAGGTTTCGGTAGCCGATTGAAATAGTTCACAACACTCTTCAGGAAGCGTTTACGTACAGGGAAGTCAGGATAGCGATGGTGGCCCGGCTTTGCGTTACGCGTCCGCCCCATAAATGAGTTTGAACCGACTGCGCTGGTTGCCCGCAGGCAGCACAGCGCGATGATATGCCCTACATAAAAAACCGGAGATACCATGAATAAGAAGGTTTTCACGCTCACAGCACTGGTTGCCAGCATGATGTTTGGTGCAACTGCGCACGCCGCGGATACCCGCATTGGCGTGACAATTTATAAATACGACGACAACTTTATGTCTATGGTTCGCAAAGACATCGATAGCGAAGCCAAAAAACTGGGCGGCATCCAGCTGCTGATGAATGACTCGCAGAACAGCCAGTCTACCCAGAACGACCAGATTGACGTACTGATGGCCAAAGGCGTGAAAGCGCTGGCAATCAACCTGGTTGATCCTGCTGCTGCGGCAGTGGTGATCGACAAAGCGAAAGCGAATGATGTGCCAGTAGTGTTCTTCAACAAAGAGCCGAACGCCAAAGTGCTGGCTAGCTACCCGAAAGCCTACTACGTGGGTACCGACTCTAAAGAGTCAGGCATCATCCAGGCCAAACTGATTGAGAAGCACTGGAAAGCGACTCCAGCCTGGGATCTGAACAAAGATGGTCAGATTCAGTTTGCGCTGCTGAAAGGCGAGCCGGGCCACCCTGATGCTGAAGCGCGTACCAAATACGTGATCGAAACCCTGAACACCGATGGTTTCAAAACTCAGCAGCTGGCGATGGATACCGCGATGTGGGATACCGCGCAGGCAAAAGATAAAGTTGATGCCTGGCTGTCTGGCCCGAACGGCAACAAAATTGAAGTGATCATTGCTAACAACGATGCGATGGCAATGGGCGCAGTCGAAGCCCTGAAAGCCCACAACAAAACCAGCATTCCGGTGTTTGGTGTGGATGCGCTGCCAGAAGCGCTGGCGCTGGTGAAATCCGGTGCGATGGCCGGTACCGTGCTGAACGATGCGGAAAACCAGGCGAAAGCCACCATTGATATCGCTAAGAACCTGGCCGATGGCAAAGAGCCAACTGCGGGTACGACCTTCAAGATGGAAAACAAAATCGTACGTGTTCCTTACGTACCAGTCGATAAAGAAAACCTGTCTCAGTTTGTGAAGTAATACGTACCGGGCGCGGCAGCACGCCGCGCCTTATTGCATCTGACCCACGTTTTATTTAGCCAGGTAAATTATGGCCAGTGAGAATCCGACCGCACAGCGTGAATATCTGCTGGAGATGACGAATGTCTCGAAATCATTTCCAGGGGTGAAAGCCTTAGATAATGTGAATTTGAAAGTGCGGCCGCACTCAGTCCATGCCTTAATGGGCGAAAACGGCGCCGGAAAATCCACATTATTAAAATGCCTGTTTGGTATTTATAAAAAGGATACGGGGAGCATTCTGTTTCAGGGTGAAGAGATTGATTATAAAAGTTCCAAAGAAGCGCTGGAGAATGGCGTTTCAATGGTGCATCAGGAATTAAACCTGGTTTTACAACGCAACGTGATGGATAACATGTGGCTTGGCCGCTATCCACGCAAAGGTGTGTTTGTTGATCAGGATAAAATGTATCGCGATACCAAAGCGATCTTTGATGAATTAGATATTGATATCGATCCACGTGATAAAGTGGCCAATCTTTCTGTTTCGCAAATGCAGATGATTGAAATTGCCAAGGCATTTTCCTATGACGCGAAAATCGTCATTATGGATGAGCCGACGTCATCGTTGACCGAAAAAGAAGTGAATCACTTGTTCACTATTATCCGTAAGCTGAAAGATCGTGGCTGCGGTATTGTGTATATCTCGCACAAAATGGAAGAAATTTTCCAGCTGTGTGATGAGATTACGATTTTGCGTGATGGACAATGGATTGCCACCCAGCCACTGGAAGGGCTGGATATGGATAAGATCATCGCCATGATGGTTGGTCGTTCATTGAATCAGCGCTTCCCGGACAAAACCAACGTGCCGGGTGAGACCATTCTTGAGGTGCGCCATTTAACTTCGCTGCGTCAACCGTCGATCCGCGATATCTCTTTTGACCTGCGCAAAGGGGAGATTCTGGGCATTGCCGGCCTGGTGGGTGCGAAGCGTACTGACATCGTTGAAACCCTGTTTGGGATTCGTGAGAAGTCGGGCGGTACCATCAAATTGCACGGCAAAGCGATCAATAACCACAGCGCGAATGAAGCCATTAACCACGGTTTTGCGCTGGTGACGGAAGAGCGTCGTTCAACCGGGATTTATGCCTATCTGGATATTGGTTTTAACTCGCTTATTTCCAATATTAAGAAATATAAATCCAGCATGGGTTTGCTTGATAATAAGCGCATGAAGAGTGATACCCAGTGGGTGATTGATTCAATGCGCGTGAAAACGCCGGGTCATCATACGCAAATTGGTTCGCTTTCCGGTGGTAACCAGCAGAAAGTTATTATTGGTCGTTGGTTATTAACTCAGCCGGAAATTCTGATGCTGGATGAACCGACACGCGGTATTGACGTCGGTGCTAAGTTCGAAATTTATCAGCTTATTTCTGAGTTGGCGAAGAAAGAGAAGGGGATCATTATTATCTCTTCTGAAATGCCAGAATTGCTGGGAATTACCGATCGTATTTTAGTGATGAGTAATGGCCTGGTAGCGGGCATTGTCGAGACCAAAACGACCTCGCAGAATGAAATCCTGCGTTTAGCGTCATTACACCTTTAATGAAGCAAGGGCTTTAACATGAAAGCGACTACTAAAAAGAATGCGCTAACCTGGTTAAAAGAGGGCGGCATTTACGTTGTCCTGTTGGTACTGCTGGCAATTATTATTTTCCAGGATCCGACGTTTTTAAGTTTGATGAACCTGAGTAACATTCTGACCCAATCTTCGGTGCGTATTATTATTGCACTGGGCGTGGCCGGATTGATCGTGACGCAGGGTACTGACCTGTCAGCCGGACGCCAGGTCGGTCTGGCCGCGGTGGTTGCCGCCACCTTGCTGCAATCGATGGATAACGCCAACAAGGTGTTCCCACATCTGGATACGGTGCCGATTCCACTGGTTATCCTGACCGTGTGCATCATCGGTGGTGTGATTGGACTGGTGAACGGCGTGATCATTGCCTATCTGAAGGTGACACCGTTTATCACCACGTTGGGCACCATGATTATCGTTTACGGCATTAACTCGCTGTATTACGACTTCGTCGGTGCTTCACCGGTTGCTGGTTTTGACTCTGGCTTCTCCACCTTTGCCCAGGGCTTCTTGCGTTTCGGTGATTTTAAGCTGTCATTCATCACCTTCTACGCGTTTATCGCCATTATTTTCGTCTGGATTCTGTGGAATAAGACGCGCTTCGGTAAGAACATTTTCGCTATCGGTGGCAACCCAGAGGCTGCACGTGTTTCAGGTGTTAACGTGCCGCTGAACCTGATTCTGGTCTATGCGCTGTCAGGTGTGTTTTACGCCTTCGGCGGGATGTTGGAAGCGGGCCGTATCGGCAGTGCCACTAACAACCTCGGCTTTATGTATGAGCTGGATGCGATTGCGGCTTGCGTGGTTGGCGGCGTGTCATTTGCAGGTGGCGTGGGTACCGTGGCAGGCGTGGTGACCGGTGTGATTATCTTCACCGTGATCAACTACGGTCTGACTTATATCGGCGTGAACCCTTACTGGCAATACATCATCAAGGGCGGCATCATCATCTTTGCCGTCGCATTGGATTCACTGAAGTACGCACGTAAAAAATAAGACTTAGCACACAGCAAAACATCACTGCAAAGGGCTGCCATTTTATGAATGGTGGCCTTTTTATTTGTGCATACTGCGAAGGGCGAAGGGCGAAGGGCGAAGGGTGAAGGGTGAAGGGCGGGTGCGGGGTGGGCCTTAGCCCCTCTGCTGCTGCCGGGCAGTCCTCGCGCCGCTGACGCGGTGCCTTCGGCTTCCACGTCGTGCCGACGGACCGTTCGGGTAAGGCCGTCCTGGCCAACCCGAACTGCCAGTCGCATCCCTGCGACTGGCTCCTGGCCCAACGTAAAAGCCTCAGCGCTGCGGATAGCCCTTGCAGCAGCAGAGGGGCTATGGCCTCAAACGTTGTGCCCGTTTTCTCACAACAATGCGGCTTCTGCGGATATTCCTTGCAGCAGCAAAAGGGCTATGGCCTCAAGCGTTGTGCCCATTTCTCACAACAATGTGGCTTCTGCGGATAGCTCTTGCAGCAGCAGAGGGGCTATGGCCTCAAACGTTGTGCCCATTTCTCACAACAATGTGGCTTCTGCGGATAGCCCTTGCAGCAGCAGAGGGGCTATGGCCTCAAACGTTGTGCCCGTTTCTCACAACAATGTGGCTTCTGCGGATAGCCCTTGCAGCAGCAGAGGGGCTATGACCTCAAACGTTGTGCCCATTTCTCACAACAATGTGGCTTCTGCGGATAGCCCTTGCAGCAGCAAAAGGGCTATGGCCTCAAGCGTTGTGCCCGTTTTCTCACAACAATGCGGCTTCTGCGTATAGTCCTTGCAGCAGCAAAAGGGCTATGGCCTCAAACGTTGTGCCCATTTCTCACAATAATGTGGCTACTGCGGATAGCCCTTGCAGCAGCAAAAGGGCTATGGCCTCAAGCGTTGTGCCCGTTTTCTCACAACAATGCGGCTTCTGCAGATAGTCATTCCAGCAGCAAAGGGGCTATGGCCTCAAACGTTGTGCCCGTTTTCCAAACAGATGCTCGGTTAACACATTGGTTTTTGCAGTGGCAAAGAGAGATGGGGAATAGCTATGTGTCTGCCTTTAGATCAAATGCATGGCATCCGAGCAACGCCCTTGCAGCCGAGCGGTTAAGGCTTGAAGTTGCCTGCCCTTATTTAACAGCAAGCAACAAAGTTCAGGAGCAGGCTGGTGCCGCTTTGGGGGCAGGCATTTCGCAGCGCTGAACAGAGTGAGGATGCCAGGATAGCCCGCAGGGATGCGGGCGGAAGGCGGGGCGGCACATGGATGTGCCATCCCCGCCGTTCCGTAAGGCAGACGAACGGCGTTAAGGCACCGCGTTAGCGGCGCGAGGACCGCCAGCCCCCAAAGCGGCACCAGACAGCGTCACCCTCGCAACCCAAAGCGGCACCAGACAGCGTCACCCTCGCAGCCGAAAGCGGCGCCAGACAGCGCCACCCTGGTAGCCCAAAGCGTCACCAGACAGTGTCACCACATCAGTCCAAAGCGTCACCAGCCAGCGTCACCACAATAGCTTCTGGCAGCATTACTTCTGTAACTTCTCTTCCAAATCCAGCAACTGCTCAGGCGTCACCGCCGGATAGCTCTGCGCATCTTCTGGCACTTCATGCACCGCCGGAATCGGCACCAGCGGCCCAAGGAAGCGAGGCTCGCGTTTCATCAGATACAAATCAGCCAGCGCGCCTAAACGTGCGCCGACCTCACGGAAACGCACTGACAGCATATTTTTCGGCGACGGCACGGCATAGCACTGCGCCTGTATCCCCAGGTGCTGGGCGATGTAAAGCGCGCGTTCACAGTGGAAACGTTGCGTAATGATGATGAAATCATTGGTATCGAACACTTTGCGGGTGCGTACGATTGAATCCAGCGTGCGGAATCCGGCATAGTCGAGCACGATATCGGCAGGATCGACACCAGCTTTGATGAGATCGCGACGCATCGTCATCGGTTCGTTATAGCTTTGCAGCGCGTTGTCACCACTTAACAGCAGATAATTCACCTTGCCGCTGTTGTACGCGTTGAGCGCACCCTGAATGCGATAAAGGTAATACTGATTGATGACGCCAGTGCGGTAATACTTGGCCGTGCCTAAGACCACCCCGACCTGACGATGCGGCAGCGAAGTGACATCTTCATAAATAAAGGGCGCGGTTTTCCAACTGATCCAGCGATCCAGGCCGAGCGCGGTCGCCACCATCAATAAGATGATGAAAAACAGACCAAAGAAAACGCGTTTAATCATGCGCGTAAGCACTCGGTTGGCGAAAAAAAGGATGGCTAAAGGCTACTTGAGGTGGGGGCGCTAAGCAAGTTTACGCCGGTTGGCTGGCGATATTTTAAGCGCAGCCGGTACTGTATTCACCGGCTGCGCTGGCTGATTAGATCGAAGTACGGCGATAATGACGATACTGCGGCAGCCAGAAGTTGTTGTTTACGGCTTTCGACAGCACATCTTCTGAAGTGACCACGGCCACGCCAGCCAACTGCGCTGCTTTACCCACTTCCATGGCGATCAGCTTTGATACGCCCTGAATGTGTTTCAATTCTGGCAGCACCGGGCCTTCGCCATCGTTTACCAGCGGTGAACAGTCGGCCAATGCACGGCTGGCGGTCATCAGCATCGAATCGGTGATGCGAGTGGCACCGGCGGCAATCACACCCAAACCAATACCTGGGAAGATATAGGAGTTGTTGCACTGCGCAATCGGGTAGGTTTTACCTTTCCAGGTCACAGGCGCAAATGGGCTGCCGGTGGCGACCAGCGCTTCACCGTCGGTCCAGGAAATGATATCCGCTGGTGTGGCTTCAACGCGTGAGGTTGGGTTCGACAGCGGCATCACAATCGGACGCTTGGTGTGCTTGTGCATCTCGCGGATGATCTCTTCGGTGAACAGACCCGGCTGGCCGGACACACCAATCAGAATGTCTGGCTTCGCGTTGCGCACCACATCCAACAGTGAAATAGAATCGCTGGTCACATCCCAGTCCTTCAGGTTTTCACTCTTCTGCACCAGTTTGCTCTGGAAATCGAGCAAATTAGGCAGTTTGTCGGTCAACAGACCAAAGCGATCCACCATCATCACGCGGGAACGCGCTTCGTCGTCGCTCAGACCTTCGGACTTCATCTGCGCGACGATCTGCTCAGCGATACCGCAGCCGGCGGAACCCGCGCCGAGGAACACCACTTTCTGCTCGCACAGACGGCTGCCCGCTGCACGGCTGGCGGCGATCAGGGTGCCTACGGTAACAGCGGCCGTGCCCTGAATATCATCGTTAAAGCAGCATACTTCATCGCGATAACGCTCGAGCAGCGGCATGGCGTTCTTTTGCGCGAAGTCCTCAAACTGCAACAGCACGTTCGGCCAGCGGCGCTTCACTGCCTGAATAAACTCATCAACGAAGGCTTCGTACTCTTCGCCGGTAATACGCGGATGACGCCAGCCCATATACAGCGGATCGTTCAGCAACTGCTGATTGTTCGTTCCCACATCCAGCACCACAGGCAGGGTATACGCCGGGCTGATCCCGCCACAGGCGGTGTACAGCGACAGCTTACCGATTGGGATACCCATACCGCCGATGCCGAGGTCGCCGAGGCCAAGAATACGCTCGCCATCGGTCACCACGATCACTTTCACGTTCTGCTTAGTGGCGTTTTGCAGCATATCTTCAATGCGATCGCGGTTGTTATACGAGATGAAAACACCGCGCGCACGACGATAAATTTCCGAGAAGTGTTCACAGGCCGCGCCGACGGTTGGGGTGTAAATAATCGGCATCATCTCTTCCAGATGATTATCCAGCAGGCGGTAGAACAGCGTTTCGTTGGTGTCCTGGATGTTGCGCAGATAGACGTGCTTGTCGTTATTGTTTTTGAAATCCAGGAACTGACGCCAGGCACGCTCTGCCTGCTCTTCGATGGTTTCAACGGCTTCGGGTAACAGGCCATTGAGATTGAATTCGTTGCGTTCTTCCAGGGTGAAGGCGCTGCCTTTATTCAGCAGCGGAAATTCCAGCAGAATCGGACCCGCGTAAGGAATATACAGCGGACGTTTACTTTCGTAGTCGAGTTCCATGCAGTCTTTGCTCCGGTTGCAGTGTTTTCTGACGTGTCACCGGGAAAAGGTAACGCCAGACCTGTTTCTTGTGAAGTGGTTCTGGCGCCCGATCCTATGAGGATTCTTGCAGATGTACAGCTTTTGTTAATAGAAAGTCACAAAAGCGATGAAAGGATCACTAAACTGATGTTTTCGAAACTAAAGTAAGTGAGAAATCTTCACAGCCCAGCGCCGCGAGCGTGGCGCGAGTGGCATCGCGCTGACTCAACGTGCTGTCTTCACATTCGACCAGCACAGCGTGTTGGATGGTATCCAGCGCTTCATTCCGCATGTTCATCATAATCAGCGCAGCCTGCAATGGCGGCAAACTCGGGTTAAAGGCCGCGTTTTCTGCATAGCGTCCGGTGAACAGGTTGCCGCTTTGGCTGCGCAGGGCCACGCCACTGTAACTGTGGCTGTAAGGCGCGTGACTCTGGTTCGCGGCTTCTATTGCCGCCTGCTGTAATGCATCACCTTCTGAAGCGAAGCCGTGATGAATCGGTGTCAGCAGACGTTCAGTGATATTCAGATCGGCAGGGCCAAACGCATCGGGCAAATAATCACCCAGCGTACTCACCGCGCGCCTAGGTAAACTGATACGGATCGCCGTGCCGCTGTTCAGCTCGTTCATAAACTGACGACAGTGACCGCACGGCGTGTAGTTAACGGTTATCGCATCCAGCTTCTCTTCGCCGTGCAGCCAGGCGTGCGTGATGGCGCTTTGCTCCGCATGCACGGTTTGTTGCAGCGGCGCATGTTCAAACTCCATGTTGGCACCGAAATACCAGTGACCGCTCACGCCGCGTGAAATGGCGCCTACGTTAAAGTTAGACACCGGTGCGACCGCGCAGCAGGCCGCAATCGGCAACAGTGCCAGCGCTAAGGCATCCTCATCCAGCCCCGTCTCCTGCTTCAGACGCGCCACATCCTGTGGGCGTAGTACGCCGTTAAAATCAGCTGAATCCAGCAAAGAGTGAATCGCAGTTTGCAAGTCAGCGGGCAGGGCGGAGAAAGCAGCAGTAAATCGTGGATGCATGATGTGATGACCTCATTAACGCGTTAGCGGCGATGCGCCGCCTATGGGGTTATATGTGATCTGTGTCGCTATGACAATGCAAGCTGATTGAGTCGTTTCAACTTTGCGAGATCTCTCGCAAGTTTTAGCCCAACCAGTGCATCAACAGCGGGAAAAGGAACGGTGCCAGCAGCGAAGTAATAATGCCGCAAATCACCAGTGCCAAAGAGCTAAACGCCCCTTCCTGATAATCGATCTCTGCCGCCCGCGCCGTGCCCAACGCGTGCGATGCGTTGCCAATCGCCAGGCCGCGTGACGATTTGCTGTGCACGTTAAACAGATTCAGCAGCATATGGCCGAACACTGCACCGAGCACGCCAGCAATCAATACGCAGATGGCGCTGATGGCGGGAATACCGTGCAGTGAACCGGATACCGCCATGGCAATCGGTGTGGTGACGGATTTCGGCATAATCGTCGCGGCAATTTCTGGCGTAGCTCCCATCCACAGCGCAATAGCCGTGCCGGACACCATCGCCGTAATGCTGCCGATAAAACAGACGCTGATAATGGTTTTCCAGCGCGCGCGAATCTGATGCATCTGCTCATACAGCGGCAATGCGAGCGCGACCACCGCAGGTTGCAGCAGCTGATTAAGGAAGGTGCTGCCGGCGAAATAGCGGGTGTAAGGGATATGCGTGAGCAACAGGGTCGGAATGACAATCGCCATCGCCACCAACAGCGGATTGATGATAGAGATATTGATTTTGGCTGCCAGCTTACGCGCCAGCAGATACGCCACCACGGTGAGCGGCAGTGACCACCAGGCGTCAGTCATGAGGCTGCTCCTTCGGGCGCTGCAAACGTTCGGCGCTCAGGCCAACGATCAGCAGCACCATAAAGGTACTGACCACGCAGGAGACGACAATCGGTCCAAACTGTGCGCTCAGGATATCGGTATACCCCATCACGCCGACGCTGATCGGGACAAACAGCAGCGCCATATAGCGGATCAGCAAATGACAGCCCGGTTTCACCCAGCCCACCGGCAGGATTTGCAGTGCCAGCAGGGTAAACAGCAGTAGCATGCCGATAATACTGCCTGGAATGGTAAACGGCAGCAGAGCAGCAATACCGTTCCCGGCATAGAGCGCGGCATAGATAATCACAAAGGCACGCAAATAGTGCCAGCAAGCAGTTAGCACGACAGGCTCCACAACAGAGTCTCGATAAAAAAGCCGCCCTGAAGGCGGCTTGTTCAATTACTTCACCTGCATTCCAGGTTTTGCGCCGCTATCAACGGACAACACAAACAGGTCGGAACCGCCAGAACCGGCTGACAGCACCATGCCTTCTGACACGCCGAAACGCATCTTACGCGGCGCCAGGTTAGCGACGATAATGGTCATCTTGCCGACCAGCACAGACGGATCGGGGTACGCCGCGCGAATGCCGGAGAAGATTTGACGCTTCTCACCGCCGAGATCCAGTTCCAGACGCAGCAACTTGTCAGAACCTTCCACCAGTTCGGCTTTCTCGATCAGCGCCACGCGCATATCAACTTTAGCGAAATCATCGATGGTGATGGCCTCACCAATCGGTGCGTCAGCCAGAGGACCGGTTACCGCAGGTTTGTTCGCCGCTGCCGCGTCTTCTTTAGACGCTTCAATCAGCCCTTCAACCTTGGCCATTTCGATACGGCCATACAAGGCTTTAAACGGAGCGACATCGTGATCCAACAGCGGCTGCGCAATCGCATCCCAGCTCAATTCCGTGTTCAGGAAAGCTTCGGTACGCGCGCTCAGTGAAGGCAGCACCGGCTTCAGCCAGGTCATCAGAATGCGGAACAGGTTAATACCCATTGAGCAGATCGCTTGCAGGTCAGCATCGCGGCCTTCCTGTTTCGCCACCACCCACGGTGCCTGCTCGTCGACATAACGGTTGGCGATATCCGCCAACGCCATGATTTCACGGATCGCGCGGTTATACTCGCGGCTCGCCCAGGCTTCACCAATCTTCTCTGAAGCATCGACAAAGGTCTGATACAGCGCCGGATCGGCCAGTTCGCTCGCCAGTTTGCCGCCAAAGCGTTTAGTGATGAAACCGGCGTTACGAGACGCGAGGTTCACCACCTTGTTAACGATATCGGCATTTACACGCTGGACGAAATCTTCCAGATTCAGATCGATGTCGTCGATGCGTGAAGAGAGTTTCGCCGCGTAGTAGTAACGCAGGCTGTCCGCATCCAGATGCTGCAGCCAGGTGCTGGCTTTAATGAAGGTACCGCGCGATTTGGACATCTTCGCGCCGTTTACCGTCACATAACCGTGCACGAACAGATTGGTCGGCTTGCGGAAGTTGCTGCCTTCCAGCATCGCTGGCCAGAACAGGCTGTGGAAGTAAACGATGTCTTTACCGATGAAGTGATACAGCTCGGTAGAAGAATCTTTTTTCCAGAACTCGTCGAAATCAATGTTACCGCGCTTGTCGCACAGGTTCTTAAAGGAACCCATGTAACCGATTGGCGCATCCAGCCACACGTAGAAGTATTTGCCCGGCGCACCTGGAATTTCGAAACCGAAATATGGCGCATCACGGGAGATATCCCACTGCTGCAAGCCCGATTCGAACCACTCCTGCATTTTGTTCGCCACCTGCTCCTGCAACGCACCTGAGCGCGTCCAGGTCTGCAACATCGCGCTGAATGAAGGCAGGTCGAAGAAGAAGTGCTCGGAATCACGCAGTACTGGCGTCGCGCCGGATACCACGGATTTCGGATCGATCAGCTCGGTTGGGCTGTAGGTCGCGCTGCACACTTCGCAGTTATCGCCGTATTGATCCGGTGACTTACATTTCGGGCAGGTGCCTTTGACAAAACGGTCCGGCAGGAACATGCCTTTTTCCGGATCGTACAGCTGTGAAATGGTGCGGTTCTTGATAAAGCCGTTTTCTTTCAGACGACCGTAAATCAACTCCGACAGCTGACGGTTTTCGTCGCCGTGCGTGGAGTGATAGTTGTCGTAGCTGATGTCGAAGCCAGCGAAGTCAGTTTCGTGCTCCTGCTTCATCTCAGCGATCATCTGCTCAGGTGGGATACCAAGCTGCTGTGCTTTCAGCATGATCGGCGTGCCGTGGGCATCGTCTGCGCAGATGAAGTAAACCTGGTTGCCACGCATTCGCTGGTAACGGACCCAAATGTCAGCCTGAATATGTTCAAGCATGTGACCGAGATGGATAGAACCGTTTGCGTACGGCAGTGCGCACGTTACCAGAATTTTTTTAGCGACTTGAGTCATAGTTTGCGTAGCGTTCCGTGAATAAAAATCGGGCTTAGATGTTACCCGAAGCACCCTCTGGCGTAAACACAACTGGACGGCATCTGATATTATTGAAAGCACACCGCCGTTATCTGGCGTTATGAAAACACAAGGAGTTGGGATGACTTCACAATCCCGGGAACATCATTCACCCGAAGCATTGCGCGCTGTGGTTATCGGCGTGCTGAGTGACTTTGAACATCCGACGCTGCATCACAATCTGACTACCCTCAAAGCACTGCGTCATGTGGCGTTACTCGACGGCAAACTGCACATCGAACTGGTGATGCCGTTTGCGTGGGCTTCGGCCTTTGAGGAGCTTAAGGCGCAAACCAGCGCTGAGCTGCTGCGCTTAACCCATGCCAGCGCCATTGACTGGCGTTTGCGCCATGACATCGCCACGCTCAAGCGGGTGAAAAATCATCCCGGCGCGACAGGCGTGAAGAACATCATTGCGGTGAGTTCCGGTAAAGGCGGCGTCGGCAAATCCAGCACGGCGGTGAACATGGCGCTGGCGCTGATTGCCGAAGGCGCGAAGGTAGGTATTCTTGATGCCGATATTTACGGCCCGTCGATTCCCAATATGCTCGGCACCGAAAGCCAGCGTCCGACCTCACCGGATGGCACGCACATGGCACCGATTATGGCGCACGGACTGGCGACCAACTCGATTGGCTATCTGGTCACCGATGAGAATGCGATGGTGTGGCGCGGTCCGATGGCCAGTAAAGCCTTGATGCAGCTGCTGAACGAGACGATGTGGCCGGATCTCGATTACCTGATTCTCGATATGCCGCCAGGCACCGGTGATATCCAGTTAACGCTGGCGCAAAACGTACCGGTAACCGGCGCGTTAGTGGTGACGACACCACAGGACATTGCCCTGATTGATGCGCGCAAAGGCATTGTGATGTTTGAGAAGGTCAGCGTGCCGGTGTTGGGCATTGTGGAGAACATGAGTATTCACATTTGCAGCGAATGTGGCCATCACGAGCCGATATTTGGCACGGGCGGCGCGCAGAAGCTGGCGGCTGATTACCACACGCAGCTGCTGGCGCAATTGCCGCTGCACATCAATCTGCGTGAGGATCTGGATGATGGTGAGCCGACGGTGATCCGTCGTCCAGACAGCGAATTCACCGCACTCTATCGTCAATTAGCCGGTCGCGTGGCGGCACAGCTTTATTGGCAGGGGGACGTGATCCCGGCCGATATTGCCTTCCGCGCGGTTTAACGCAGCGTTTTTCCGCTGGCGCGCGCCGTCAGCGGAAAATGCATCAGCACGTACTTTCCCTGTTCGCTCACACCGGTGGCTTCACGCTGCCAGCCGTGTTTCAGGTAAAACGCCTGCGCGGGCTCATTCAGCATCAGGCATTTCAAGGCACCGGTTGAGGTGAAGCGGCGCTGCACCGCCTCCAGCAGAGCGCTGCCAATGCCGCGACCCTGAAAGTCAGGATCGACATACAGGCTGTGCAGGAAGTTGTCGTTAGGAAGGATGCCGGCAAATCCGGCGCGATGGCCCTCGACGAACGCCACTAACACCGTTTCACCCAATATCACCCCATCCAAATCTTCCAGTGCCCAATCATCGCCATCCAGCCAGGTCCAGCTATGACGTCGTGCAGCCAGAAACAGCGTGCGCAGAAAAGGGCGATCGGCTTCCTCAAATAATCGAATGTCCAAGCAGGGGCTCCAGTTGAAGAATGGCAAATTGCGTGTCGGTCGCCATAAATGCTGACCCTGCATCAAAGCAGGGTTTTTATATCGCAACAGTCCCAGGGAAGGGTGACCCTACAGCAAAGCAGGATTTTCGCAGGGTGCGCATTGATGCGCATCTGTCGCCATACAGGGCAACCCTAGGTAACAATAGCCGACCAAAAAGATAAAGCCTGTCAAATCATCAGGCTTTCTGTGTAGAATGCCGCGGCAAGCCGCATGGAATCTGGCATCAGCACTTTGATAGCTTTTGATTATCTGATTGATAACGACTGCATATTAGAAGTTGGCCCGGAAAAACTGTAACTTGCATCACATCTTTTAACGGAGGTCACCATGTCCATCATTAATACCAAAATCAAACCATTCAAAAACGCAGCGTTCAAAAACGGCGAATTCATCGACGTAACCGAGAAAGACGTTGAAGGTAAATGGAGTGTTTTCTTCTTCTACCCGGCTGACTTCACCTTCGTATGCCCGACTGAACTGGGTGACGTGGCAGACCATCATGAAGAGCTGCAGAAACTGGGCGTAGACATCTACTCTGTTTCTACTGACACGCACTTTACCCACAAAGCCTGGCACGGTTCTTCCGAAACCATCGCAAAAATCAAATACGCGATGATCGGCGACCCAACTGGCGCACTGACCCGTAACTTCGAAATCATGCGCGAAGACGAAGGTCTGGCAGATCGCGGTACCTTCATTGTTGACCCACAGGGCATCATCCAGGCTATCGAAATCACCGCTGAAGGCATTGGCCGTGACGCATCTGACCTGATCCGCAAAATTAAAGCGGCTCAGTATGTTGCTTCTCACCCAGGCGAAGTTTGCCCGGCTAAATGGAAAGAAGGCGAAGCAACACTGGCTCCATCTCTGGACCTGGTTGGCAAAATCTAAGCAACACCCAGCCATTCGATCTTTCTCAATCGGGTGCTACGGCACCCGATTTTCTTGACAGGAACTCACTATGCTCGATACCAATTTAAAAACACAGCTCAAGGCTTACCTTGAGAAATTAACGAAACCGGTTGAGTTGATTGCCACACTGGATGATGGCGCTAAATCTGCGGAGATCCGTTCTCTGCTGACCGATATCGCGAGCTTGTCAGAAAAAGTCAGCTTCCGTGAAGAGAATGATCGTCCGGTTCGTAAACCCTCTTTCCTGATCACTAACCCAGGCAGCCAGAGCGGCCCTCGCTTTGCCGGTTCGCCAATGGGACACGAATTTACTTCACTGGTGCTGGCACTGTTGCAGACCGGTGGACACCCTTCGAAAGAGTCGCAGAGCCTGCTGGAGCAAGTAGTGGCTCTGGACACCGACCTGCATTTCGAAACCTATTACTCGCTGTCATGCCATAACTGCCCTGACGTGGTACAGGCGCTGAACCTGATGGCGGTGCTGAACCCACGCATCAGCCACACCGCGATTGATGGCGGCATGTTCCAGAACGAAATCACTGAGCGTAATGTGATGGGCGTTCCTGCGGTATTCCTCAACGGCAAAGAGTTCGGTCAGGGCCGTTTGAGCCTGGCGGAAATCGTCGGCAAAGTGGACACCAACGCAGAGAAGCGTGCGGCAGAAGAGCTGAACAAGCGTGAAGCCTATGAAGTGCTGATCGTCGGCAGCGGCCCAGCGGGCGCAGCGGCAGCGATTTACTCGGCACGTAAAGGTATCCGCACTGGCCTGATGGGCGAGCGTTTTGGTGGCCAGGTACTCGACACCGTAGACATCGAAAACTACATCTCAGTCCAGAAAACCGAAGGCGCTAAGCTGGCGGGTTCACTGCGCGCCCACGTTGATGATTACGATGTTGACGTCATCGACACCCAGAGCGCCATTAAGCTAATTCCCGCTGCCAAAGAGGGCGGTCTGCACGCGATTGAAACCGCGTCTGGCGCAGTACTGAAATCACGCAGCATCATCATTGCCACCGGTGCACGCTGGCGCAACATGGGTGTGCCGGGTGAAGAGCAGTATCGCACCAAAGGCGTCACCTATTGCCCACACTGCGACGGCCCGCTGTTCAAAGGTAAACGCACTGCGGTGATCGGCGGCGGTAACTCCGGTGTCGAAGCGGCTATCGATCTGGCTGGCCTGGTTGAGCACGTGACGCTGCTGGAATTTGCCAGCGAAATGCGTGCCGACAAAGTACTGCAGGACAAACTGCGCAGCCTGAAAAACGTCGATGTGATTCTGAATGCCCAGACCACCGAAGTGAAAGGCGACGGCAGCAAAGTGACCGGCTTGAGCTACATCGATCGTAACAACCAGACCAGCCATGAAATCGCGTTAAGCGGCATCTTCGTGCAGATTGGTCTGCTGCCCAACACCACCTTCCTCGAAGGCGCGGTGGAACGTAACAAAATGGGCGAGATCATCATCGACGCCAAATGCGAAACCAGCCTGAAAGGCGTGTTCGCGGCCGGTGACTGCACCACGGTGCCGTACAAGCAGATCATTATCGCCAGCGGTGAAGGCGCGAAAGCCTCACTCAGCGCGTTCGATTATCTGATCCGCACCCAACCGGCTGAATAACTTTTATTGCGATAGCCACGCAGCAGCCCCGTAACGGATGTTACGGGGCTTTTTTTTGCCTGTAATTCATCCTAACCAACGGCGTGCTTCCGCATCGCTGATGTCGCGATAATAAATTTTATGCAAACGCTCGCCGCAACCTTTGCATTGCGCTTCAACATGGGTAGAAAAATAGTGGCGGCCGGAAAGGCAAATTGCGCCTTTTCGCGAAATACGAATGTCGTGCCATTTATGGGCGTGCGGAATAAAGCTGAATAATTTTGAGATCATTATCGATTCCGGAATTGGATAGGCAGTGACTCTCTTCAAGTCCGGAGGGGGATTAGGCCTTGCCACAGCGGGCGGGGCGTTGATGTGCATCAATGAATGCTAAGGCGGGTGTTTATTAGTCGATTTTTCAGTGATTAGAATAAGTCTGGCAAATTCAGATGAGAATTATTTAATGATGATAATTGACCGATACAGCTTTTTTTAAAATTCAGCCTGTCGAAAGATTTTAACTATTTTGATTTAGTGCCGTTTTCAGCGTCTTTCAAAGCACCACGATTTACAACCTCCCGAACTGCCCTTATCCTGTGTGCGGCATGTTCACCATGCCATGACTCGGGGTGCCCCTGTTAAACAGGGCTGAGATACACCCGCTGACCTGATCTGGATAATGCCAGCGTAGGGAAGTCAGATGCCTGACCGCATTCGCCTTCTTGATCGCCGGTTGGGAGTTTTATGACACAGCCTGACCTTCTTACCCCCGCGCAACTCGCGCAATCCCTGCAGCTGCTGCGTCAGCAGGCACCGCTGGTGCACTGCATGACCAATGACGTGGTGCAAACCTTCACTGCCAATGTGCTGCTGGCTCTACAAGCCTCTCCTGCGATGGTAATCGATGCCGAAGAAGCCGCGCAGTTCGTGAGTTTTGCCGATGCGCTGCTGATCAACGTGGGCACCTTAACCCGCGATCGGCGCGATGCGATGCTGGCGGCGGTGCAATCCGCAGCCAAAGTCGGCACGCCCTGGACGCTCGATCCGGTGGCCGTGGGCGCACTTTCGTTACGTACCGAATTCTGCCAACAGTTGCTGAGCCTGCATCCCGCCGCGATTCGTGGCAACGCCTCGGAAATCCTCGCGCTGGCTAACCAGGCTGCCGGCGGACGCGGCGTGGACAGCGTGCATCAGGCCGATGCCGCACTGAGCGCGGCACAACAGCTGGCGCAGGATTACCACACGCTGGTGGCGGTCACTGGTGAAGTCGATTACGTCACCGATGGCACACGCACGCTGGCAATTCCTGGCGGCAGCCCGCTAATGACGCGCGTGGTCGGCACCGGCTGCGCGCTTTCAGCCGTGGTCGCGGCGTTCAGCAGCTTACCGGGCGACCGTTTGCAGCATGCAGCGGCGGCGTGCCGTGTAATGTCTCTGGCGGGTGAACAGGCGGCACGTGCCGTTCAGGGGCCAGGCAGCTTTGTCGCAGCTTTTCTGGATAACCTCTGGACGCTTGAGGTCACCGTATGAAGCGCATTAACGCGTTAACCATTGCTGGCACTGACCCAAGCGGCGGCGCGGGCATTCAGGCCGATTTGAAAGCCTTCTCCGCACTGGGCGCTTATGGCACCAGCGTGATCACCGCGCTGGTGGCGCAGAACACCTGCGGCGTGCAGTCGGTGTATCGCATCGAACCCGATTTTGTTGGCGCGCAGCTGGATTCCGTGCTGGATGATGTGCGCATTGATGCCGCCAAAATCGGCATGCTGTCTGAAACCGCGATTGTCGAAGTGGTTGCCGAACGGCTGAAACGCGCCAGCCTGCCGTTTGTGGTGCTGGATACGGTGATGATCGCCAAGAGTGGCGATCCGCTGCTGTCGCCCGATGCGGTTGCCAGCGTGCGAGAACTGCTGCTGCCGCAGGTGTCGCTGATCACGCCCAATCTGCCCGAAGCCGCTTCGCTGCTGGGGCGGGATATGGCGCAGGATGAAAAAACCATGCTGATGCAGGGTGATGCGCTGTTGGATCTCGGTTGTGAAGCCGTATTGATGAAGGGCGGACATCTCAGTGATGCCGAAAGCCCGGATTGGCTAATCACCCGCGCGGGCCGTCAGCGCTTTACCGCACCGCGCGTCAATACGCGCCATACCCACGGCACCGGCTGTTCGCTGTCCGCGGCTTTAGCGGCGCTGCGTCCACGTCATGATAACTGGGCGGACACGGTCACTGAAGCCAAAGCCTGGCTGCAGCAGGCCTTGCTGCATGCGGACTCACTGGAAGTCGGTAAAGGCATTGGGCCAGTGCACCATTTCCATCAGTGGTGGTAGGCAAGCATTAAGGCGTGCCTCAGCGTTGCAGGATGCAATCTGCAGGCCGCCCATCGCAAGGTGGCAGAATTTTTTTACTGCGTATCCGTCTGAAAAATGGTGTCAGCAATTTGCCAGCCTGGCGCTTTTCGGTCCAGGCTGTTGGGGGCGAATCGGCCATTGCCGGTTCCATTCCAGCCATTTATTCAGGAGCCAACATGACGGACATCGTACAGTTATTGGGCAAAGAAGCGGATTCTCTTCTTCAACATCGCTGCATGACCATTCCAGCGGACAGCCTTTATTTACCGGGCGCGGATTTCGTCGATCGCGTGATGATCGACAACAATCGTTCTCCTGCCGTATTACGCAATATGCAAACCCTGTACAACACCGGTCGCCTGGCGGGCACCGGCTATCTGTCGATTTTGCCGGTCGATCAGGGCGTTGAACACTCAGCGGGCGCCTCCTTCGCCGCTAACCCGGCTTATTTCGATCCGAAGAACATCGTTGAGTTGGCGATTGAAGCGGGCTGTAACTGCGTGGCTTCGACCTATGGCGTGCTGGCCTCGGTATCACGCCGCTATGCGCACCGCATTCCGTTCATGGTGAAACTTAACCACAACGAAACCCTGAGCTATCCGACCCAATACGATCAAACCCTGTATGCCAGCGTTGAGCAGGCATTCAATCTGGGTGCGATCGCGGTGGGCGCGACCATCTACTTTGGTTCTGAGCAGTCACGCCGTCAGATTGAAGAGATCTCGGCCGCTTTTGAACGTGCGCATGAACTGGGCATGGTGACGGTACTGTGGGCCTATCTGCGTAATGATGGCTTCAAGAAAGACGGCGTGGATTACCATGCCAGCGCCGACTTGACCGGCCAGGCCAACCATCTGGCGGCGACCATTGGCGCAGACATCGTGAAGCAGAAGATGGCCGAGAACAACGGCGGTTACAAAGCGGTGAAATTCGGTCACACCGATGAGCGCGTCTACAGCAAGCTGACCACGGAGAACCCGATCGATCTGGTGCGTTATCAGCTGGCGAACTGCTATATGGGCCGTGCAGGATTGATCAACTCTGGTGGCGCATCAGCCGGAGACACCGACATTGCCGAATCGGTGCGTACTGCGGTGATCAACAAGCGTGCGGGCGGGATGGGGCTGAATCTTGGCCGTAAGGCGTTCAAGAAGTCGCTGAAAGAGGGCGTACAACTGATTAATGCGGTGCAGGATGTTTATCTGGCGAAAGATGTGACGATTGCGTAATTGATTGCCCAAATCCCTTCCCGCAAGCGGGAGGGGAATCGATCCAACGAAGTATCAATGACAGCATTGGGACGAAATCTTATCTGCCTAGCTCGCTTTACTGGCCAGCACTTCGCTTTTCACTCACCCGCAAACCGCACTTTACTCAAGCTCTGCTGTATCCCCCTTAGTTGTGTGTAAGGGGCGGGGGTGAGGGCATCAAATTGCAGAGGAACTAAGGCGCTTCAAACCACTCGCTATTACGCTCAGCAATTGGCGTAATGGTCAAAATCATCTCCTGCAGATGACGGCGCATCGCCGCTTCTGCCGCTTCAACATTTTGCGCTTTTAACGCCTGGTAGATGTTTTCATGCTGCTGAATCAAGCTTTCCGGTGGCGACACTTCGCTCAGGGTCAGAAAACGCACGCGGTCCATGGTGGCTTTGATGTTCTCCACCGTTTCCCACGCCAGCAGGCAGTTAATCCCTTCGGCAATCAGGCGATGAAACTCATCGTCCAGCGTTAAAAACGCCTGGCTGTCGTGGCGTTCAGCAGCTAAGCGTTGCAGTTGTAAGTTATGCTCCAGCGCCATCAACCCCTCGGGGGTGATCTCCTGCGCAGCACGACGCACCACGGCAATCTCCACCGCTTCACGGATAAAACGGCCGTCGGCCACGCGCTGGGCGGAAATCTTGCGCACGAAAGTGCCGCGCTGGGGCAGCACCTGCACCAGGCCCGCTTCCGCCAGTTTGATAAAGGCTTCGCGTACCGGCTGGCGCGACACATTAAAGCGCGCGGACACTTCCTTTTCCGACAGCAACGAGCCCGGATGAATGGCGCAGGTCACGATATCTTTGCGCAGATAACGATAGATCTGCTGATTTACGGGTTCGCTGGTGGTTATGGTATAGGCAATCGACATGCAGCAATATCCGTATTACGGCTGGCCTACGCCAGCCCGATGAGAAAGGTTCAGTCTAATCAGCACGCTGCATCTGCGCTACACATTTGTTAAAGCGCTTAAGCCTGCGTCACAAGGGCTTGCACTGTGGCGCGTGCACCTTGCGTATTAAGCTGGTTATACAACTCGGTGACGCGCGAGACAAAGGCGGTCTGATAACGCAAATCATCGCCAAACACCGCTTGTATCCGCAGTAAGGCTTCGACGCGCTGTGCACCGTCATCGCTGTGCGCAACGATACTCGCCAATTGTTCTTTCATTGGGTCGCGAATCTCAATCGCCTGCCCTTGCTCATCGACACCGCTCACGTAACGCATCCAGCCCGCCACACCGAGCAGCAGATAGTCACAAGATGTGCCGTTACGCAGATGCCAGCGCACGCTGTCCAGCAAACGCTGCGGCAACTTCTGTGTGCCGTCGGTGGCGATCTGGTAAGTGCGATGCTTGATGGCGCGGTTTTCGTAGCGTGCTATCAGCGAGTCGGCATAAGCGGTGAGATCCACGCCCTGAGTGCGCAGTGTCGGGGCCTGATCCTGCAACATCAGCGCGCGCGCCGCCGTGCGGAAGTGGTTGTCGGCCATGCAATCGCTGATGTGTTCGTATCCGGCGAGGAAGCCAAGATAGGCGAGGAAGGAGTGGCTGCCGTTGAGCATGCGCAGCTTCATCTCTTCGAACGGCAATACATCACCCACCAGCTCAGCACCGGCGTTTTCCCATGCCGGGCGGCCATTGACGAAGTTATCTTCAATCACCCACTGGAAGAAAGGCTCGGCTTCCACCGCGACCGGATCGCTGCTGCCTAAGCGTGCTTCCAGCGCATCAAACGCCGCATCAGTCATCGCGGGGACGATGCGGTCCACCATGGTGGAAGGGAAGGTGATGTGCGTTTGAATGTACTCTGCCAGTTCGTGGCTATGGCGTGCTGCCAGTTGGGTGATGACGTTGCGCGTGACGTGACCGTTCTCTGGCATGTTGTCGCAGGACATCACGCTGAACGTCGCTAATCCACGCTCCCGACGACGGATAATCGCCGCCAGAATCAGGCCAGGCAGTGAACGGGGCTGCGTGGGGTTTTCCAGGTCATGCACGATGTCAGGATGATCCGGGTTGAGCTTGCCGCTGGAGGGCATATAGCAATAGCCTTTCTCGGTCACCGTCATCGAGACAATCGCTACATCTGGCTGGCTCATCGCCTCAATCACCGCATCAATGCCGTCGCCTTTGCCATGCAGTGCTTGCGTCACCACGCCAATCACGCGGGTATGCAGGCTGCTATCGGCCATCTCGGTAAGGGTATAGAGCAAATCCTGTTGGCGCAGCGCCTGAATCAACGCGCCGCTGTTGAGATTCACTTCGCAGTAGCCCCAGTCACTGCCTTCCGCCGCCAGTTTATCGGTGGCGAGCGCCTGATGCGCACGGTGAAAAGCACCAAAGCCGATGTGCACCATGCGGGTTTTCAACTGGCTGCGGTCATAAGCGGGACGTTGGACGTCGGCGGGAAGGCGATCAAGCTCTAACATGCGTTTTCCTTTTAGCAAACGGGGCGCTGAGCGCCCCATTATGGTCAATCTGTTATGCGGACACTGGTTTATCTATGGTCTTTGGGCTACGAATCACAAACAGCACTAACATCGCACCAATCCCGGCGACACAGCCCGCCAGAATAAAGGCGCTATCGAATTTGCCGGTGTGCTGCACGATAAAGCCCGTGACAATCGGTCCAACAATCCCGGACAGGCTGCCAATCAGATGGATAAAGCCACTGATGCTGCCGACACGGCTTTTGTGCACCACATCCTGAATAATCGCCCAGTAAATCGCACCGGTGATGTAGAGGAAGAAGATGGAGATCGACATCATGATCACCGCCGAATTGACCTCTTTAATCGTTCCCGCCAGTGCCACGCAGATCGCGGCAGCCAGCAGCGAGACCACCAGCACGATTTTGCGCGACAGCAGCAGCTTGCCCGTGATGTTGAAAATCTTATCCGAGATCCAGCCGCCCAATGCCAGGCCGACGAAGCCGACAATCCACGGGATCATGGTGGTGATACTCATGGATTTAATGTCCAGGCCGTGCGCCTGCACCAGATAGGCCGGGAACCAGCTCAGGAAGAAGAACAGAATGTAGTTGTAGCAGAAGAAGGCAAAAGCGGTCACCAGGATAATCGGCTGACGCAGGTAGTAGCCCATGCCGTGCGCTTTGCCGGTCGGATCGATAACGTCAGCCGGTTCTTCCGCTTTCAGTTTTTCGACCAGTGCGCGCTCTTCCGCAGAGACTTTTTTGCTGCGCGCGGGATTATCGGCGGCGAAGTAGAACCACAGGCACATCCACACCAGACCAATCAGGCAGATCACCACGAACGCCGGACGCCAGCCGAATGACAAGGCCAGATAACCGACAATCGGACCGGCTACCGCGCCACCCAACGGTGAACCGGCACTCAGCAAGCCCATCGCGGTAGCCGCCTGTTTTTTCGGGAACCAGCCGTTAATCGCTTTGTTGGCCGAGGCGCAGATCGGGCCTTCCGCCATGCCGAACAGCACACGCAGAATCATCATCGACCAGAAGCCAGTCGCCAGTGCGGTCATTCCGCAGAACAGCGACCACATACCGACAGCGGTGCCGAGCACGATGGTAGGGCCGAATTTATCGGTCGCCAGGCCACCGATAAAGTTAAACAGCGCGTAGCCAAAGAAGAAACTACCGAAAATCATGCCGAACTGTTCGGCGTTGATCATCAGATCTTTTTCTACCAGCGGTACAGTCAGAGAAAGGGCAATACGATCGAGGTAGTTGATCATATAAACCAGGAACAACAGCAGTACGAGGGTCCAGCGTAGATTCTTTAACATAGAAACTCCGTTTCCCCGTCATGCTTCAATCTGTGTTTAAGTTGGCTGCGTAATTGCACCCCATTCGCCTATCGTTGTAAGCGTCTGGGGGCTTAATCACTGGCCGCCTTGATACAGCCTGAAGCATTGAGAGGATTATTATATTGGCCGGCAGGTACGCACCGGATTAAGGACACCTGGTGTGAAGATTAACTTAACCCATGTGCAGAATCACTTTGCAGCAAGTGCGCGGATCTTTTTCGAACAGCGTCATCGCACGTTCAATCTCCGCCAGCGGGAAATAGTGCGTGACGAGTTTTTCTGGCTGAATCTGACCTTTCTCCATCCACTCAATCACCTGCGGGAAGCGATGGCTATTAAGACGCGAAGTGAACAGCGACAGCTCTTTGCTGGTTAATGCCTGCTGCGTAATGCTGCAAGGTTCACCAGAGAAGCCCAGCAGGCCAATACGCGCCGCCGGAGAGGCGAGGGCAGCGGCTTCGGCCAGGATGGTGGGATGGCAGGCGGCATCAATGATCAGCGTGGGCTGCACACCTTCAAGTTGTGCAGCCAGCGGAATGTCGCTGTTATTGAACACCTGATCGGCGCCATTCGCTTGCGCCAGCGCCAGACGTTCCGGCAGGCGATCCACCACCAGCACTTTTTCTACGCCATAGACGCCTTTCAGCACCTGAATCGCGGTTAAGCCCATCGGGCCTGCGCCGTAAATCAGCGCCACGTCATTGGCCTGCGGCTTAAGGAAGGCGGTGATGTTCGCCGCGATGGTGAAGGGCTCCACCAGGCTGGCCAGTTTGTCAGGAATGGAAGCCGGCAGAGCGAATGCGTTCTTCGCTGGTGCCACCGCGAACTCGCTGAAACCGCCGTCACGGTGTACACCGATCACCTGCAATTCTTTGCAGACGTTCGGGCGTCCAATAGAGCAAGGATAGCAGTGTCCGCAACTCACCACCGGATCCACCGCAACACGTTCACCGATACGCGTGACATCCACGCCTTCACCGACGGCATCGATCAAGCCGAAGAACTCGTGACCAATCACGCGCGGGTATTTGGCGAAGGGATTGTGGCCGTGCCAGATGTGCACATCTGAACCGCAGATACTGGCAAACTGCACTTTGACACGCACTTCGCCTGCGGCAGGTTCTGGCAATGCGCGTTCCGCCAGCACCAGTTCACCCGGTTGTTCAATTACGACACTTTTCATCATTTACTCCTTGCCAGACGCGCACTCAGTGAGTCGTGCTGGCATTAACGGGAAAGCACGGAAGAAAAATACGCCGGCAAATACTACCATACAAGTCGTTGTTAAAGAGTTGTGAAGAGAGTCACAAAGTGATGGATAAGGAAAAGATCGTTAGGGGCACTATTCAGTTAAGCAGCGGCGGTAACAAGCATTAAAACTCAGTCAAATATCAAGTGTTAGCGATGGATTAAGAGAGGGGTTTGCGCTTTTTTTAACTCTCTTACGTTCATTCCTGCCTCAATCAGCCATTCATTCCATTTACTTCACGTTGGTAGTGAGCGTTTCTGTCTAAGAGACAGGACGAAACCCTGCATTACGGGGATTAAATATACGTGATGCGGGTTTTGTAAGTATAAAAACCGGTGATGCTGCACTTAACTCAAATTGAGAAAAAGCATTCTCGATCAGTTCCAGTAAATTGTGAGATTTTATGAATTTTTAATGGATTAAATTTCATCATAAGTGGTGATTTTCTTATGAATTAAAGGGTTTTTTGAGAGAATTCTCATTTAATCATCAACAAACGGAGCGAATTTCAGTTAAATATATTTAATAAGATATGTTTATGTATGTTTCTGGGGTTGGCGCACGTTGATATTTTGTCAGGCTTATGTAAATCTTTTGCAGATGTAAATACAGGGATGATTTTTGTGCTCGCGAGCGGATTTTACCGAGCTCGTGCGGTAGCTATGGCGTGACTGGTTGATCTTAACTAATTGATTTAGATCGATTACGATTCATGTTTCTCGCGATTTATATTCGTCACGACTTTTGCGCCCTGCTTGTGTGGTTTCATATGACAGGGTGGATTTCAGACCAGGAATGTCATTAGTAAATCTTGTGAACGCTGCTTTACTCTATTTGGGATGCAAATATTGATCACTTTGATGAATGTTTTCATTGCAACTCAAAATCCTTCCTGGTCTTGCACTCCCTTTTATTGCATCTCAATTACATAATTTGTATTGATCTATTTTAACTTGATATTTGATCTAAAGGTTCCAGAAAACTCCGGAGCCAAACTATCAAATGGTCCTGAATGTATAGGCTTGTCCCTGCATTTAGTGATTTGTTTTGCTAACAACCGGCCAATGGCCATTTTTTAGAGATTAATGGAACTAAACATGAAGAAAATGGTGAATCTCCGCATCGCGTTAAGCCTGCTGTTTGTCCTTGCTATGGCAGGTTGTAAAGCGCCACAGCAAATCACTGATGACATGCTTGAAACCAGCACCGTTGACGGTGTGGCACTGGTCCACCGCCATGCAGTTATGCCGCCGGCCCAGTTCAGCCCGATCAACGAAACCTATCGTGCGCTCTACCCGACCTCGGTTATGACCCGTCCTGATTTTGGCGGCAAAGTGGTGACTACCCTGGAAACCGGTGGAACCTACACCGTGCTCGGCACCGTAGAGAACAATTGGCTGGCGATTGGCGAACTGGCTCAGCAGGCAGAAGCCGCCCCGGCAGACGGCCAGAAAACTACTGATGCAAAAGCCGCAGCCGCACCAGCCGCTGCCCAGCTCACCGGTTATGTGCCGTTCCGTGCGTTGGTGAAAAGCGATCTTTATGACCAAACCCTGAAAGCTGACCAGCCTAAACGCCGTGTACGCAGTGCGAAGAAAAAGACCTGTGTGTCGGTCGATGGCGACAGCAAAGCCTGCCAGAACGGTAACAGCGGTACCTGGATCATTAACTAAGTGCGCTGAACATGGAGGGAAAGGTGAGGGTGATAATCCGTCTGAAAAAGTGGTGTTTTCCGCTGTTCGCCTTGCTACTGGCTGCATGCAGTGGCGGGCAGCCTTCAGTGGCGCGTTACAACCTGCATTTCCAGGCGCACCCTCAAATCAATTCGGGTGCGCCGCTAAAAGTTCGGGTGATGCTATTAACCTCTGACGCCGCATTTATGTCTGCAGATTTCTATTCTCTGCAAAATCAGCCGGCTACGGTGCTGGGCAATTCACTGTTGAACAATCAAGAGTTCTTCCTCAGGGCAGGGCAGTTAAGCAACACGCTCAGTGGCAAAAGCCTCGAGCAAGCGCGCTTCATCGGCATCATGGCGGAATACCAGACATTGGACAGAAAAGTCTGGCGTCTGGCGCTGCCCTTCCCGGATGGGAATGACAGTGCGTTCTGGCAATTCTGGAAAAGTCATGATGGCGAGCTGGATGCCAACATCGTTGTCGATATCAATGGCCTGCACCTGGTTAAGCAGTAAAGGATGATTATGAATAGAGCCGAAAAGGTGGTGTGGACGGAGGGGATGTTTCTGCGGCCACATCACTTCCAGCAGTCGGAAAATTTTCTGCACAGTACCTTACGTGAATGGGGGCAGTCCCAGCGCGTCTACACCTGGGGTTTTTTTGATGTTGAATTTGATGAGGCGCTGTTGCGTCAGGGCAAGCTGGCTTTAAATACGGCCAGCGGCTGCCTGCCGGACGGCACCTTTTTTGCTTTCAGCCAGCCTCAGCAGGGACCGGCTCCGTTGGATCTGCCAGACAATGTCGATCGGGCAAAAGTGGTGCTGGCGATCCCGACGCGACGCAATGGACGTGAGGCTGTGACATTTCAGGATTCACAAGACTCACTGGCGCGTTATCTGGCATGGGAAAGCGAGGTGGAAGATGACAACGCAATGGCGGTGGGGGCAGCCACGGTTCAATTCGGCAAACTGCGCCTGCGCCTGATGCTGGAGCAGGATCTCACCGCAGAATGGACGGCGATGGGAGTAGCGCGCGTGGTTGAAAAGCGTAGCGATAATCACCTGCGTCTCGATAGCGATTACATCCCGCCGATGCTGACCCTGACCGGGAGTCACGGGCTGCAAAGTATGATGAACGATCTGCATGGCCTGATTCTGCAACGCAGCCAGCAACTGAGTCAGCGCACACCGGGCACCGGTCGTTTTAACAGCGCCGATATGGTTGATTTCATGCTGCTGGCCTTATTAAACCGGCAGTTGGGTCTGCATGCGCATCTGCAAAGCCTACCGTTGCTGCATCCTGAATCCCTATATTGCCACTGGCTACAACTGGCGTCAGAGTTGTGCACCTGGTCACCCGCGCGCACGCCGGATGTGTTTCCGCGTTATGACCATGACGATCTGTATGGCTGCTTTACCCGCTTGACCCTGCAACTGCGGCAGGCGTTGTCGCAGGTGATGGAGGAGAGCGCCATTCAACTGCCTCTGACCCAGCGCTCACATGGATTGAATGTGGCAACGGTGCCGGAAAGCAGCATGGTGCGCGAATTTGGCTTCGTGCTGGCGGTAAAAGCCAACGTGCCTGTCGATGCATTAAAAACCCATTTCCCTGCGCAGATGAAAGTCGCCCCTGTCACCAAAATTCGCGATCTGGTGCAACTTCAGTTGCCTGGCTTGTCTCTGATCAGTATGCCGGGTGCGCCACCGCAAATTCCATGGCATGCCGGGTATAGCTACTTTGAACTGGATAAAAACAGTGAGTTGTGGAAGGAGATGGAACGATCAGGCGCCTTTGCGCTTCATCTCGCCGGAGAATTTCCTGGCCTGAATATGGAGTTCTGGGCCATTCGCAGTCAGTCAGAATAATCAAAACTGAGCACGCATGATGCAGCCACAACAGAAATCGAATAGCGATGTCGCACAGCCCGACGTGAGCCACCAGAATGCGTTGGTGGCAGCGGCTAACCCGCTGATTAACGCCATCCCGCAGATCCGGCACTCCGTTTCCCATGACGATCCCGCACGTCTGCGTCAGCAATTGATAGACCAGATCCGTCACTTTGAACTGCGTTGTCAGCAGTCGGGCCTGAGTTATGAAGTGATCATCGGTGCGCGTTATTGCCTGTGCACCGCACTGGATGAAGCCGCCGCGCTGACGCCTTGGGGCAGCCGCGGCGTCTGGACCAGCAAAGGTTTGCTGGTCACTTTTCATAATGAAACTTGGGGTGGGGAGAAATTTTTCCAGTTGCTGGCAAAACTGTCGCAGAATCCGCGTCAGCATATCCTGTTACTGGAATTGATCTACTTTTGCCTGCTGCTCGGTTTTGAAGGGCGCTATCGGGTACTGGACAATGGGCGCTCGCAGCTGGAAACCATCAAACAACGACTGTTGCAGATGATCAAAAGCGTACGCGGCAGCTATGCGGCGGCGCTGTCGTTGCATCCGACCGATCAACCGGTGTTGCGCAAGTTGTGGCGTCCGATGATCCCGCTGTGGGCCTGCGCTGCAGTGGCCGCGCTCGGTGCCTGTCTGTTCTATATCGTTCTCAACTGGCGGCTGGGGGATTACACCACGCCAGTGCTGGCCAACATTTACCAAACTTCATTACCGGAAATGCAGATTCGTCATCCGGCACCGCCGCCACCGGCTGCGCTCAATCTGAAAACGTTCCTCAAACCGGAAATTGATGCTGGCCTGGTCGTGGTGCGGGATGAAGCCGATCAAAGCGTCGTGACGCTAAAAGGGGATGGCTTGTTTACCTCCGGCGCAACCACGGTGCGGGGCCGTTATGAAGCGGTTATCGAACGTATTGCGGCGGCGATGAATAACGTCAGCGGCAAGATTCTGGTGGTGGGTTACAGCGATAACGTACCGATCCGCAGCGCCCGTTTTGCTTCCAACTATGAACTCTCGCTGGCACGTGCCCAGACGGTTCAGAGCTTGCTGCAAAAGCAATTGACCCAACCGGCACGCGTGAAAGCGGAAGGGCGTGGCGAGAGCAATCCAATTGTGCCAAATACCAGTGCTGAGAACCGTGCGCGTAACCGTCGTGTGGAGATTACGCTGCTGGTGGCGCCGGATGCGACGCTAGCTGAACTCAACGGCCTGGCGAGAGGGAACTAATCCATGCTGAATATGCTTTTTGCCGTGCTGACCAGCCGCCTCGCCTGGGGTTTTGTCGGTATCACGGCGCTATCATTTATCATCTGGGTGATTGGCCCGGTGTTCTCGATTGTCGATTCGCGGCCGCTTGAACCTGAGCAGAATCGCGTGATCAGTATTGCCTTGCTGTATCTGGTGTGGGGTTTGAGCCAGGCGATTCCTCGCCTCTACAACATGTGGCTCAACCGTAAACTGATGTCGAGCCTGGAAACCCGCCCGAGTGGCGAATCTGAACAGGACAGAAAACGCCTCACCAACGAGGAGCAAGTGCTGGCGAGCCGTTTTGGCGAAGCGACGGAGATGCTGAAAAAAGCGCATTTCCAGCGTCATAACAGCAAAGGGACGCCGTTTTGGGCACAGCGTTTCAGCCGTCAGTATCTCTACCAATTGCCGTGGTACATGATCATCGGCGCTCCGGGGGCCGGTAAAACGACTGCGCTGGTCAATTCGGGTCTGCAATTCCCGCTGGCGGATAAGTTTGGTAAGGCCGCGCTGCGGGGTATCGGGGGCACGCGCAACTGCGACTGGTGGTTTACCAATGATGCTGTGCTGCTGGACACCGCCGGACGCTATGCCACTCAGGAGAGCCAACAGGAGCGTGATGCCAGTGAGTGGCACCACTTTCTGGCGTTGCTCTGCAAATACCGTGGTCGCCAGCCGATCAATGGTGTCATCGTCACCCTGAGCGTGGCGGATCTACTTAGTCAGACGCCGGAAGCCTTGCGCAATCAGGCCCTCACTTTACGTCAGCGTCTAATGGAGCTGCACGACCGCCTCGGTATTCGTTTCCCGGTCTACGTGCTGGTTACCAAAGCGGACTTGTTGAAAGGGTTTCGCAGCTATTTTGCCGGGCTGGATAAAACCCAGCGCGAACAGATATGGGGCTTCACCTTTCCCTGGGCGCAGGCGTCAACGGCCGATTTCGAACTGAGTAGTCAGTTCCAGCAGGAGTATTCGCTGCTGCAACAACGTCTGGATGCCGGGTTAGCCGATACCTTGCTGGCTGAAAGCGACGCGCAGTCGCGCGCGGAAAGTTATCTGTTCCCGCAGGAGTTTGCCGCATTACGTCCGCTGCTGGCCGAAGCACTGGAGACCTTATTCGCCCGCTCCGATTTTGAGACCCAGTTCGCACCGCGCGGCATTTACTTTGCCAGCGGCACCCAGGAAGGACTACCGTTTGACCGCGTGATGGGTGAATTAACCCGTGCGTTACATTTACCGGGACAACAGAACGGCGAATCAGGTCGCTGGGATCAGGTTGGCAAAGATGCGCCCATCCCCCCGACCAAAGGGCAAAGTTTTTTCCTGAAAGACATGCTGGAAGATGTGGTATTTCAGGAGTCTGGACTGGCAGCCAGCAATCGCTGGTGGGAACTGCGCAATCGTGCGGGACTTTGGTCCGGCTATTTGGCGCTGCTGGCATTGGTGCTGATTGCGGGTGGGTTATGGCTGACCAGTTACAGTAAAAACAAAGCCTATTTGCAGGAGATGGCCGCTAAAACGCCGCAGGTTGAGCAACTTGGCGATCAACTGCAAAAGCAGAGAAATGGCGATTTGTTTGCGCTGGTGCCTTACCTCAATATGCTGTTGCATCTGCCGGAGAGCAAAGACTTCTCATTGCAGGAACCACCGCTAACGCGTCGTATGTGGTTATACCGTGGCATTGAAGTAAGTGACGCCAGCCAGGCACTTTACAGCAAAGCGTTGAAGCAATTGTTGCTGCCGCAGGTGGCACAAAACATCACCCGCTGGCTGCGTAATGACAACGGCAGTGATGCGGATTACAGCTACGAGGCGCTGAAGGCATATCAGATGCTGTATCAACCTAAGCATTATGACGGCAAGTTCCTGCAAGCCTGGCTGATGCTGAATATCTCGCGTGAGCTACCGCAGAACGTGACTCAGCAGGAAGTCAAACAGCTGGCGTGGCATTTGCAACAGTTGCTGGAAACGCAAATCCAATCCTCGCCTTATGCGCAGGATGATGCGCTGGTAAAGCGCGAGCAGGCGCTGATTAATCAGATGCCGCTATCACAGCGCGTCTACGGACGCCTGAAGCGCCTGCTACAACGTGATGGCAGCTTACCTACGGTTACCCTCGCCGCGCTCGGTGGCCCGCAAAGCGAACTGGTGTTCTCACGTAAAAGTGGAAAGTCGGTTAACGATGGCGTCGCAGGCCTGTATACCCCGGACGGATACTGGCAGTACGTTGATAAGCAAATTGCGCCGGTAACTCAGGCACTGTATCAGGACGATCGCTGGGTATTGGGCGGCACCACGCAACAGGAAAACAGCCAACAGACCGACTTAGCGGTGCGCCAGCTCTATATGCAGGATTACATTCGTCAGTGGGAACAATTCCTCAGCGATATTCAGCTCAATAACAGCGCTGATCTGGCACAGCGTATTAACACCGCTCGTTTACTTTCCGGCAACCACTCACCATTGCGCCAGTTGGTTATCAACCTGAGTAAAGTGTTGACGCTGACGCGTCCGATAACAGATGACAAAGCAGCACAAACCGCGCCGCCAGCGTCAGACAATAGCGCTACCCGCACCTTGCAGGCGTTATTTAGTGCGCCGAAGGCCAGTGCGGCACAGAACGAAGCGAATCCGGCACCAGAACAGGTAGTGGGTGCGCACTTTGCCTCGATTATCGAACTGGCGCAGCCGCTACAGCAGGGCAGTAAAGTGATGGCGGTGGATGATTTTCTGCACCAGATTGACGATCTCTATCGTTACCTGACCGCGGTGCAAGATGCGGCTAACAGCGGTATGCCACCGCCATCGAGTGATGCCATTAGGCGCGTACAGGCCAGTGCGGGTCGTTTACCTGGTACATTACAAAACATGGTTTCCAGCATGGCGGTGGGGGCCAGTTCAGACGCCCAGCGTCGCGATATGGATAACGTACGCAAACGTATCCAGATGGAGGTGGGCAGTTTCTGTCAGCAGGCTATCGCCGGACGTTATCCGCTGGTGCGCAATGGTCGCAACGAAGTAACTCCCGATGACCTGGCACGCATGTTTGCGCCGGGAAGCGGCCTGATGGACAGCTTCTTCCGTGACAATCTGGCGAGCAAAGTTGATACCACCCACGCGGCCTGGCGTTTCACACCCGGGATTGATGGCAAAACCTTGCCGGGTGGTGAAGCGTTGCTGCGTCCGTTCCAGCAGTCGCAGTCAATTCGCGATGCGTTCTTTACCAATGGCGCGACCACGCCATCTTTTCGCGTCACACTGCGCACGGTAAAAATGGATAACGAAATTCTCACCCTGACGCTGGATGTCGATGGGCAGATCCTGCGCTACAGCCATGGCCCACAGGCGGTACAAATGGTCAGTTGGCCGGGGCCTGGTGGCACCAGTCAAGTGCGTATGCAGCTTGGCTTAACTAATGGTACCACCTCCACGCTGGTCACCAGTGGTCCCTGGGCGCTGAATCGCTTTTTCGATCGCGCCCGGCTGACACAGTCCGGCGGCCTGACGCGCGAAGCCAACTTTAACGTGGAAGGACATCAGGTCACGCTGTCATTTACCCCCGGCAGCATTCGCAACCCGTTCCAGCTTCCCGCTTTTAGCTGTCCCTGAATCGGAGCCTTACGATGACGCAATACGCAGCACCCGGCTGGTACGGCAAACTCCCCAGTGCGGGGGACTTTGTTAAGCGACGCATTCCCGACAGCTTGCTACGGCAATGGTCACACTGGTTTCAGGTGGGGTTACACCACTGGCAAACCAGTGCCGAAGGGGAGAATGCGCCTTCGCGAGCGTTTCTCAGCGCTCCAGTATGGAATTTTGTCGTGCCACCGATGCTCGGCAGCCAACTGGTGCAGATGGGGAGCCTGACCGCTTCACGCGATAGCGTTGGCCGCCACTATCCGCTGTGCGCCCTGCGCCACTTCAGCCCGACAGAATGGTCGCCTGCCATGCTGGGCTATGCGGGCGACTGGTATCAACAGGTCGGCAACACACTACTGCGTGTGGTGCGCGACGGCAGTAGCCCGGAACAGTTGGATCAGGCTTTGCTCAGCATTCCTCTGCCGCAGCAGCCAGAGGAGGAGGCATCAGAGATTCTGGCGACTATTGGTGAAGGGAGCAGCGTGTCGAACCTGAGCTGGCAACTGCCTGCCGACATCTTTGATCCCCAGTTTTACACCAGTTTCTGGTGGACCAATCAAAGCGACGGCTTCCCGCTGTACACCCATGTGCATAGCGGCAACTTCACCGCCCAGCTGTTTTCGCTGCTGTTTGATCCGGCAGGCGGCGCGAAGCCCGGACGAAATGGACTTTATCCCCCGATGTTTGAATCCTGAGGTGCAACCGGCATGACTATCAATCTCGATGCGTTGCTGGAGCCGATCAGCAACGATGACCCTTGCGGCGACAACCTGGAATATCACGCCGATTTTCAGGCGATGGAGCAGGCCAGCGCCGGTAAAGCTGAGCAACAGTTTGGTGAAACCATCATCCCGGCGGAGCCGGCTGACTGGAACCGGGTGGAAAAGCTGGCAACGGAATTGCTGAGCCGCAGTAAAGATTTACGCGTGATGCTGGCCCTGACCCAGGCCTGGACTCACCTGAATGGCCTGCCAGGCTATGCGCAGGGGCTGGAACTGATTGAACAGGCGCTATTGCGCTATTGGGAACCGCTCTGGCCACGTCTGGAAGAGGACGGCGAACAGGATCCGTTCTATCGCATCAATGCGCTGGCACTGCTCGAAGATGCGTCTGCGTTATCGGCAGCCGTGCGCCAGGCCTGGCTGTTACGTCACGCCTCGGACGGCATCACGCTACGTGATGCCATCGCCCTGTGTGATGGCAGCAAATTAGAGACACCTGACTACCCAGGCGGGATGGCGCGTCTGCGCGACGAACTGGCGCAGCAGGGGCAACCCGCCGCTGCCACCTTGCAACACATCTATCAATACCTGCAAAGCCTGCACGCGCTGCTCGCCGAACGTCTCGGGGAAAGCGCGGTGCCTGATATGACGCAGTTGCAGAAAAGTTTTGCCTTGCTGGTCAGCCTGACGCAATCCGCAAACTCAGCGGAGGCACTGCCAGATGCTGCTGATGATCAGCCCGCAGACGTGCCAGCATCTACGGCGACTCGTAATGCGCCAGACTGGCGGACAGTACAGCTTACCAGCCGCGCGGATGCCCAATTGATGCTGGAAAAGGTGAAGCAATACTTCGCCCAGCATGAGCCAAGCCATCCGGCGCCGTTAATGATTGACCGCGTACAGCGGCTGGTCGAACTCGATTTTATGGACATCATTCGCGATCTGGCACCGGACGGCGTTCATCAGTTGCAAAACATCTTCGGACGCCACGACTAACGCCGCGTTCCTCATTTCATCACGCAGTGACACCTGCGCGCCTTAACCGCGCATCATTTATGGAGAAAATCATGGCCACTATGAAATCCAGCGGGCAGAAATTTATTGCCCGCAATCGCGCGCCCCGCGTTCAAATTGAATATGACGTGGAGATTTATGGTGCGGAACGCAAAATCCAGCTGCCGTTCGTGATGGGCGTGCTGGCAGACCTCGCTGGCAAGCCACTGGAACCGCAGGCTGCTGTTGATGATCGTAAATTCCTTGAAATCGATATTGATAATTTTGACGAGCGCATGAAGGCGATGAAACCGCGTGCGGCGTTTCAGGTTGAAAACACCCTGACGGGTGAGGGAAAACTCAATGTCGAACTGACCTTTGAAAGCATGGATGACTTTTCACCTGATGCGATTGCCCGCCACGTTGAGCCATTAAACAAGCTGCTGGAAGCACGTACCCAGCTTGCTAACCTGTTGACCTATATGGATGGCAAAAACGGCGCGGAAGAGTTGATTGGCAAAATTCTGCATGACCCGACGCTACTGCAGGCGCTGACGCATCTGCCAAAGCAAGCCGACGTAGCAGAAGGTAAGGAGGAAGAATAATGAGCGAGAAATTGCAACAGCAGGCGGAAAGCGCATCCAGCTTCAGCCAGGATGAATTCAGCGCGCTTCTCAGTAAAGAGTTTCGTCCGAAGAACGATCAGGCGCGGGAAGCGGTTGAAAACGCGGTCAAAACTCTGGCCCAACAAGCGCTGGAGAACAGCGTTACCATTTCCAACGACTCGTACCGCACTATCCAGTCACTGATCGCTGAAATTGACGAGAAATTATCGGCGCAGGTTAACCAGATTATTCACCACCAGGATTTCCAAAAACTGGAAAGCGCGTGGCGTGGCCTGAGTTATCTGGTGAACAACACCGAAACCGATGAGATGCTTAAAATTCGCTTTATGAGTATTTCCAAGCAGGAGCTGGGACGTACCCTGAAACGTTACAAAGGTGTGGGCTGGGATCGCAGCCCGCTGTTCAAGAAAATCTATGAGCAGGAATACGGCCAGTTTGGTGGCGAACCTTTCGGTTGCCTGGTCGGTGATTACTACTTTGATCATGGCCCACAGGATGTGGAGTTGCTGGGAGAGATGGCACGTATTGGCGCAGCGGCACACTGTCCGTTTATTACCGGTGCGGCACCCGAAGTCATGCAGATGGAGTCATGGCAGGAACTGGCGAATCCACGCGATTTGACCAAGATTTTCCAGAACACTGAATATGCTGCCTGGCGCAGTCTGCGTGAATCAGAGGATTCACGTTATCTTGGCCTGGTGATGCCACGTTTCCTTGCTCGTCTGCCATACGGTATCCGTACTAATCCGGTGGACAGTTATGATTTTGAAGAGCAAACGGATGGCTCTGATCATGGCAATTACGCCTGGAGTAACGCCGCCTATGCGATGGCAGCCAACATCAACCGTTCCTTCAAAGAGTACGGCTGGTGCACCTCAATCCGTGGTGTGGAATCGGGCGGGGCGGTAGAAAACTTACCGTGCCATACCTTCCCGAGTGACGATGGTGGTGTGGACATGAAATGTCCAACTGAGATCGCCATCAGCGATCGTCGTGAAGCGGAGCTGGCGAAAAACGGTTTTATGCCACTGGTACATCGTAAAAATTCGGACTTCGCGGCCTTTATTGGTGCGCAGTCATTGCAGAAACCGGCGGAATACCACGATGCCGACGCTACCGCCAATGCGCGTCTGGCGGCGCGTCTGCCGTATATGTTTGCCTGCTGCCGCTTTGCTCACTATTTGAAGTGCATTGTGCGTGACAAAATCGGCTCATTCCGTGAGCGCGATGATATGGAGCGTTGGTTGAACGACTGGGTGATGAACTACGTGGACGGTGACCCGGCTAACTCCTCACAGGAAACTAAGTCACGCAAACCTCTGGCCGCAGCCGAGGTGACCGTTGAGGAGCAGGAAGACAATCCAGGTTACTACGCGGCGAAATTCTTCCTGCGTCCGCATTATCAGTTGGAAGGCCTGACGGTCTCGCTGCGTCTGGTATCGAAACTGCCTTCGCTGAAAAATGACAATGCGTAAGTGTTTAAAAGGATGTGCGATGCCTGAGTCTCACTGAGCAGAACACATCCTAAAACTTTTAAGATGTCAGGCGCTAGAGGGTTTTGCGCCTGATGTCTTCTGGAATCATCGCTGTATAAAAGGATTCGGGATATGGATTCGCCGAAAAGTATTGCTGATGGCATGCTGGCCCTGTTCAATACCAAAAAGAAATCGGATGTTGAGACGTTTATGGTGAGTGCGCTGAGTGGATTTGCCGCGATTCCGGGTGATCTCTATGCGCTGACCAAAGACTTTCTCGATAGTGATCATCGTTGGGATAACGAAACGGATCGCATCCGCTTGATCAGCCTGCTGAAGAAGGGAGCGACAAGTGATGATCTGCGCACGTTGATAAAACTGGTGGTTGAGCAATATTTCAAACGGCTCAGCGAAGAGCAGTTAGAAAAATTACTGGTAAAAATGGGTGGGAGTGCAGCGGGATCTTTTGCGTTTAAATACGTGTTTGTGAATGAGATCGTGTCACGATTCTTTAGCCGGGTCATCCCTAAGTTTCTTTTTAGCGCGGGGATGACAGGGATCATCACCATTGGTGCTTCTGTTTCAAGCGCAATCTATACCTCACGGGATTTGATGAAAAAGAATAGGGAGGTTTATGCCATGTTGCGCGGTGCAGGTGATCTCGATTTACTCTATTTTCTGCTACAAGATAATATTGATCCCTGGCTGGATGCGATTGCACTACAACAGAATAATTCGCCACTCGCGCAACAGGTGTTTTCGAATTTTCTGGAAGGGATACGGGATGTTTAAAAAATCAGCCTTCTATATCATCAGCCTTTTGCTGACCTTTTTATCTGCGCTGATTTTAATAACCTGTGCAGGTTATTATATTCTGTTCTTTGACTGGAATGTCTCTTTAGTGGGGAAAGTTATCCACGCAGTTCTGATAATGATTTCAATAACTGCGTCAATAGCAATCTATGCAGTGGCCGAAAAGCTAAAGCGAACTAATTAAGCGGTTTTTTGTATACTGTTTTATATAAAACAAAAATAATAGCGATGCAGAGCGCTGAAAAGATAACTTTACCGGCAATGATACCTGCAGAAGCAGCATTAAAGTTTTCATAACGAGAAACCAGCACTATCGATTCGATAATATCTGCAATTGAATAGAGTGAGAGCAGCGATAACACTAATATCAGGAATGCTGAGATAACCTTTTTCATATTCGTTCCTTCGGTGAACTTTTGATACGCTGGGCTACTATAGACTATCTGTCAGGTCACTGTCCATGAAATGAGCGCGTGAAGTCCGGGTATGCAAAAAGGAATCAGGTTCTCAATATATATATCGATTTAAAAACGCATACAAATTTTGTCGGGTATGTATCCGGCAATACGTTATCTGAAATATTGTTTACGACACTGTTTCAGAAGCAAGGCAAAGGTAAAATATGGACTGTTTTATTCAGCCCCATGCTTTTCTTTTTGCCATATCCTTGCTTTTCTTAAAGCAACAATCTCAATCAATTAAGAGAGAAAGATAATGGCTATTGATATGTTTATGAAGGTCGACGGCGTTACCGGCGAATCAAAAGACTCAAACCACACTGGCTGGACCGATATTACCTCTTTCTCATGGGGAGCTTCTCAACCAGGCAATATGTCTGTTGGCGGTGGCGGCGGTGCGGGTAAGGTTAATTTCAACGATCTGCACGTCAATGCACTGATCGATAAATCCACCACTGCGCTACTGAAGAACTGCGCCAGCGGTAAACATCTCACGAAGGTCGAACTCTCTATCTGTAAAGCGGGTGGCACTCAGGTTGAGTATGCCCGCATTACACTGGAAGACGTGCTGGTAACTAATGTGAATTATAATGGTTCTGACAATGGCGATACGCTGGGAATGAGCTACTCCTTCCAGGCATCTAAAGTCAAGCAGCAGTATTGGGAGCAGAGCTCTTCCGGTGGTAAAGGAGCAGAAAGCAGTTCAGGCTGGAACATTAAGGAAAATAAAGAGGCGTAATGTTCTTTATTAATTAACTCTGCAGTAATTGTAGCGGCGCGATTTAATTTTATTCAAAGGCACGTGTTAAATCGCGCCGCTACATTACGGTATTCAACGTTATTGAATGCATTGAATTACAAAAGGAGATTGTAATGAGCGGGAAAAGTAGGGTCGAACCAGGTTTTTGTGTGGTGCAGCGTCCTGGAAGGCTCACGGAGCAGGCGATGTTTTTATTTGGCAATCGCAATGTTGCAGCAGCAAATTACTTTTTGCAATTGAATGCAGACGTTGCCTGGGCAAAGCCAGGTCAGATTTTGATTGTGGCCGATCCTGAGGGTAACAACACAACGGCAGCAATGAATGCTCTGAAAGCGGCGAAAACGACCACGAATAATAGTTTGTCACAACTGTCCAGCGATGAAGCGAGCTTTTTTCATCAGCACTACGCCTCGATTGCGGCAATGACGAACTTTATGGACAAGTCCTCGGGTCTGATAGGCGATGCCGGAGAGAAATACTTTGCTGAGATTGGAAAAAAACTGACGGCCATCGAGAGCGCGTACCGTAACCAATATCTCACTTCTGGAACACTATTTGGTGAACAGTTCTTTGTCGAACGCCGTCGCTTGTTTGCTGAGCTTGACATAATGTTGAATAAATTCTCTCGGCTGGTTTTGAGGTTACAGCCTTACGAGAAGCTGAAACATGCGTTGAATCTGTCCAGCTCATCGATTGTTCATGATTGGCAAACGGCGGGAGTTGGCGCCATCCGGGGCTATTCAACTTATGTTGATGGTGCAGCCAAGGCAGCAAAATTTATGAAAGCTGGTGGTTGGGTGTCTATTGGATTTAGCGCGTTGAACACAACGAATGAAGTCTATAAGGCTTGTACAGTTGAGCGCCAAAATGAATGTGGGCGAGTGGCGGTGATTGAATATGCAAAGTTTTCAGGCAGTACAGCGGCTGGAATCTATGGGGGCATTGGCGCTGCATTAGCACTTCGGGGAGCGTGCCTTGCAGTTGGAGCTGCGACTGGACCAGTAGGGCTTCTGACATGTACTATCGTCACTTCAGCTGTCGGGAGTTATATTTCCGCGAAAGGTGCTGAAGTGACTGTTGGCACATTGATGGATAAAATTTTATGAATAGATTTGATTTTTTGTTTTATTTATCTTTGTTTTTTTATTTTATTTTTTTTACCTCCCAGGTTGCTTCTTACTTAATATTCAAGCGCAACCAAGATAAATATGATTTGTTGCTTAGCGATTTCAGGCAAAGAGGTCTGAAGTTAGATCTGATCACAGATATAGCCTCTTTTCTTGGTCCAATGTTTAATGCCCATAAAATTGCTTATTTTTCCAGCCTGTATCACGGCCAAAAAGCCATCCTTGACAAAAAAAAACCGGCTAGTGAAGAATCCTGTGATTTTATCAGGAGTCAACCTATGGAAAGGGTGGGTTGGTTATTGTCTCTCCATAAACTGAATGTCGCGAGTTTTGCAGTGCTTTTTATTGCTGTTGCGTTGAGTCTAATTAACCATTATCTTTAAAGATAATGGTTTCTACGGAAGTTTGAACTAATGTCTTAATCAGTTTATTCAAACGATTGAGCAGGGTGACTGGGAAACAGTAGGTTGCCATAAAGTAGATTCGGTAGGTTTCATTTAAAAAAGATGATGAAAATGAAAAAATTGCCGTGATTTATACCATTGAAGCCGCTGTTCACTACGGTACCGACTACTATGTTATGGGAGTTAAAGCGGGTGACGGTGTTTACTATGATGATGGTAGCACTGAAAAACTCCAGAATTCTTCGCTGAAAAACATTGCTGAATTGCGTAAGGCATATCAAAAGTAAAATTCAGTGGTCTTTATGAGATGGCCGAATTATTTCAAAAAATAAGGGAATTGATGTGAAAAAGGGAATTATTATCTTTCTGTTTATAAGTGTGCTACAGAATTACGCTAATGCGCAGGGTGAATGCAGCAAAGTCGCTAATGATGGTGGGGTTTTCGCCTGTTTTAATTCCGCAAAACAGGCAGCAGAAAAAACGTTAAATAGAGAATATATCGCAGCAAAGAAAAGAATCAATGCTGAGTATTCCGCTTCAATGGCAGATTTAAAAAGTTACATGACAACGTTAACCGATACCCAGCGTGGTTGGCTCAAGTACCGCGATGGCCAATGTAGTCTTGAGTCCTTTATGGCTGAGAAAGGAACCCTCACTCACGATACGCTGACAGATAAATGCGTTGCCAGAATTGATTTGGAACGTGTAGAGCAACTTAAATCGATGCCTTATGAATAATCATTGATAAGTTTTATCTTATTGCTGGCGCCTTTTTGTTGGGGGCGTTTTTTCTAATGAGATATGAGTAAAATAAAAATATCTCGGCCCTTTAATCATTGTTGCGTCTCTCTCATTTCTTATAATTTTCCGTATTTCGTAGTGGCGCAATTTATCGCGCGGTTATAAATAAATATCTAACCAGCTAAAAAGAGCGCGATAAATCGCGCCGCAACCCGTCATAAAACGCTTCCTATATTCCGCCTCTTTCACGAGAGAGGCGCGATATAGATGCCGAACAGCCAACCGCAGGAATCCGTTATGCGCTTTACGATAATAACGACTAAACCCGGCCACCAGCCGCCGCAAACTCTTTTTGACTTCTTACCCCCTGGCGGCACCATTGGTCGTGGGGTGGATAACAATCTGGTATTACCTGATGATGACCGTACCATTTCCCGATTACAGGCCATTGTGCATATTACTGCTGACGGTGAATGTCGTCTGACCAACCGTGGTAACGTCACTCGCGTGCTTCTGAACGATATTCCACTGGAACGTGGACGTCAGGTGGAATTGCAGGACGGCGATATTCTTGGCATTGATGATTATCAGTTGCTGGTGAACGATATTCACGCCGCATCGTCTGCCAGCGTGGTCGCTAAGCCAGCCGCCAAAGCGGCCGTCATTGTTGATGAGCCCGCCGGAGTGGTGAGCAGTCCCACTGCCGCCATCCCCAGTGAGATCTGGGACAGCCTGGCGAAAGAATTCTCCATCTCTGACGATTTATCGCAACGTAACAAACCTGTGCCAGCGCCATCCGAAGCTCATCCGCTGACGGCTCCCGCTGCAGTTGACCGTAATCCGGAAAATCCACTGGCTGCGCTGATCAGTGAGACGCCACTGGATATCGGCCAACAGCGACCTCACCGCAGTTTGTTTGATGAAGAGGATGCGTTGTTCGCCCAGGATAGCATTTTTGATGATGCGACCCCGAGTGCACTGGTGGGGCAGAAGAGTGCTGCGGCCTCTGCACCGGTTGAGAAGCAGCCCGATGAGCTGGATCCTCTTAGTTTGTTTGGCAGCCAGAACACTCCTGACCCCCGCCATCACGATGACCCACTAGGTTTGATGATGAGCGGAGCGGCTCCGCTGGCACAACCCGAAGGACCGCCGCTGCCAGAAGTTGAACCAGAACCAAAACCAGAACCAGAGCTAAAGCCAGCGTCGGCCGCGCCAGACACCGTCAATCTGGCTGAACTTAGCAGCTCGCCATTATTTGATGACACTGACACGACGCCTGCGCCCATCGTGGGTGAAGAAGCTGAAGAAGCTGAAGAAGCTGAAGAACCGACCGAAGCCAGCCCGACACCGATTGAATATGGTGGTATCACCCTGCCTACTCCGCAGGCGGTGCAGCGTAGCCCATCACCCACCCCGAAAGGGCGTCTGCGCATTGATCCGGTGGCGTCTCACAGCCAGCGCGAGGCGGCGGCTCAGAGCAGTGGTGATGCGTTGAAAGGTGAGTTACTGGATGCCTTGCTGGAAGGAATGGGGCTACAGGATTTGCAGCCCACGCCGCAGTTCGATTGCGATCAAATGCGCCAGTTCGGCCAGATGCTCAGCATGTTCTCGCAGGGCACCGTCGCATTGCTCTCTTCCCGCTCGATTCTCAAGCGTGGCGTAAAAGCGGATATGACGGTGATCCTCGACGATGCCAACAACCCGTTCAAACTGCTGCCTTCGGGCAAAACCGTGCTGATGCAGATGTTTGGCAGCCGCATGCCCGGCTTTATGCCGCCACGCCAGGCAGTACGTGATGCGCTGATCGACCTCCAGGCGCACCAGTTAGGGATGATCGCCGGAATCCGCGCCATCATCGCTTCCATGCTGCAATCCTTTAACCCGGATCAGCTAGAAGAAGAAGCGCGCGAGGCGGGTTCCGTGTCTCGCCTTGGCCTGCCGGGGAGCCGTAAGGCGGCGCTGTGGGAGCATTTTGTCGAGCGCTACGGCGAAACCGCAGGCGAGATCGAAGACGACTTTCACACCCTGTTTGGCGAAGCGTTCCTGCACGCCTATGACATGGAAGTTAATCAGTACAAAGATTCACAAACCCACACGGATGACGCATGAATATCACTATTGCTTCCACGTCGAATCAGGGCGACCGCGCCAGCAATCAGGATCAGACCGGTGAGATCATCGGTGAACGTTCAGCCTGCTTTGTCGTCTGTGACGGCGTGGCCGGTTTCCCTGGTGGAGACGTCGCTGCCACTATCGCCCGCAGCAGTTTGATGGATACCTTCAACGGCGAAACCCATCTGAATGCGCAGTCGATCCGTAACTATGTCAATCACGCGAATCACTCCATCCGCCAGCAACAGAAAGCCAGCAGCGAGCACAGCCGGATGGGTACAACGCTGGTGAGCTTGTTTATCGATCGTGATTACGGCCTGGCTTACTGGGCACACGCCGGTGACAGTCGCCTCTATCTGTTTCGACGCGGTTACCTCTACCACGTCACCACTGACCACAGCCTGGTGCAGCAAATGAAAGATGCCGGGCATCAGACCGAGGGCATCAACACCAATTTGCTCTATTTTGCGCTCGGCATGGGCGACGAGCAGCGTGATGCCAGCTACAGCGATGTGGTGGCGATTGAAGATGGTGATGCCTTTCTGCTGTGTACCGACGGCTTCTGGCATGGCGTCACGCTGGAACAGATGCAGCAGTCACTGCATATGGTCAACACGCCGCAAGAGTGGCTCACGCTGATGCAGCAGATCATTAAAAACGAACAACCGCAACAGGGGCAGCAGGACAACTTTAGTGCGCTAGCCGTGTGGGTTGGTTCACCTCAGGACACCACCTTACTGCACTCGCTGTCAGATGCGGCGCAGTTTTTCCCTCTTCGCGATTGAGAACGCCAACATGAAATATGGATTATTGGGGCTGGCTGCGCTGCTGTTGAGTACACAGGTATTTGCCGAGAACTACCGCATTGTGCAGTCCCCGGCACAGAAACTGGATGTCTGGATTGATGACGTCAAAGATAACCAGCTGGCGAGTTGGTGTCAGAAGAGTGTGGATCTGCGCATCGTCAGCAAAGGTGAAAAAAGTGCCAGCGTGCTGGATGGCTTCCTGCCGCGTGTCGCCGGTTTGATGGCGTCGCAGTGCAAACCGCTGCAACAACTGCACTGGCAATTACAGGATGCAGAGGGTAACGCCCTGGCAGAAGGTACAGCTGAGCGCACGAAAGATTGGCAGCCGGTGGTTACCCCGCCACCTCAGGCGGCGATCCCGACACCTGCGGCACCCACTCTCAGTTCACCGCCTGCGGACACCACGCCCTGGCAGCAATTCAGTCTGTTGGATGGCTGCCACTTCCGCACCTGGTGGCAGCAACCGGCTCAATCCAGCGCCATCTTTGTGCCGACAAAGCAGGGGCTGGTGTGTGGCAAGGATGGCTGGTTGAGCGGCAACAGCAACCTGACACAGATGGGTAACGGGGCCACAAAATCAGTGGCTGTGAGCTTTTTACAAGGTTTCCCGATTGCCGGTTTAAGCAGCGGGCAGTCGACCAGCGAACTGACCATCACCACCGTCAACCGTGAACGTATGGTGCTGGCTAATGAGAAATCCCCGGAAAGCTGGTTGGTACTGCCGTTCAGTAGGCAATTTAATGGCTGGCAGGCACCGGACCAGGTGGTAGTGCAGATGCACGCTAGCGATGCGGCCGATGAAAGCGCCCTGCGTGCCCGCTTGCAAGAGGTACGTAAAGTCTGGTCGCCGTGGTTGAAAAGCGCCGCGCCGCTGAAAGTACAACTGGTGGAGCAACTGCATCCGGAATTGAAAGATCCGGCCGCAGCGGCTTACCGCACCCTCAACTAACGCAAAAGGAGTTTGCATGGAGTCGCTACAACAACGTCTGGCTGATGCATCACTGGCGGAGAATCTTGCCCGTACCACGGCGCAAATCCAGGCCAATCCTGCTGACGCCGATCTGCGCGCCACCTTTGTCCAACTGCTGTGCCTGGCCGGTAACTGGACGCGTGCCCAAACACAACTGCAATCCTGGCTGGCGCTTACCCCGCAGGCACAACCCACCATCACCCTATTGCAACAGGCGATTGCCGGAGAGTTGCAACGTGCGGCAGTGTTACGCGGTGAGGCGCAACCCCAACTGCCGGGCAGTGCCTGGGCATGGAGTGAAACCCTGCTGGCGGCGTTGCAAGCCGAGGTCAAAGGGGATGAGGCACGCGGTGCGGAGTTACGCCAGCAAGCGCTGGAACAAGCCGACGTCAATCCCGGTATGTTAGAGCAGCAGGACCAGTCCGTGGCGTTCCCGTGGTTGATGGATGGCGACAGCCGTTTTGGTCCGGTGTGTGAAGCTATCGTTAATGGCCGTTATTACTGGGTGCCGTTTGCTGCGATCCAGGAAATGCAGTTCCAGCCACCGGCCAGCGTAACGGATTTGGTGTGGCGCCATACGTTGATCCAACTGGTAGATGGCAGCGAACAGGTGTGCCAGATCCCGGTGCGCTATCCCTTACCGGCACCAGCGCAGGAAGCCTGGTTGCGCGCCAGCGTCACCGAATGGCAGCCGCTGGGGAGCCAGGATGATCAGTTTATTGGTCTGGGACAGAAAGTCTGGCTGAGCGACAGTGAGGAGTTCTCACTGCTGGCACTGCAACGCCTTACTTTTAACCGTATCGGGCCAGCTTATGAGTCGTGAAGACGGCTATGCACAGCTGCACGGCGGCTATCGTGCGCGTAAAAACCGCGACACGCTGACCTCGCGCGACAAGTTGCAATCCTCGCTACTGGATCGCCTGACTGACGATGCCCCTGACAAACGCAGCGAGCCGGGAAACAGCGTGCTGATTACCCATAACACGCTACGCCGCCATGTACTGCGCGATTTGCAGTGGCTGTTCAACACCATCAATAACGAAGCGCAGCAGGATCTCAGCCCGTTTGGCGAGGTGCAGCGCTCGGTATGGAATTTCGGTGTAGCGCCGCTGGCCGGACAAAACATGTCTGACATCGAATGGCAGGACATCCAGCGCAAAATGACTAACGCCATTTTGCATTTCGAACCCCGCATCTTGCCACAGGGCTTGCAGGTGCGTTGTGTCAGCGACCTGAAAGCACTTGACCTGCACAACGTGCTATCGATTGAGATCAAAGGTCGCCTGTGGTGCGTGCCGTATCCGCTGGAGTTTCTGTTTCGTACCCAAGTCGATCTCGAGAATGGTCATTTTGAACTCCAGGATGTGGGGTAATCATGGACAGTAAACTGCTCGACTACTACAACCGCGAACTGGCCTATCTGCGTGAGATGGGCGGGGAGTTTGCCGAACGTTATCCCAAAGTGGCCGGAAGGCTGGGGATGCGCGGCATAGAAATCGCCGATCCTTATGTTGAACGCTTAATGGAAGGCTTTGCGTTTCTCACCTCACGCGTTCAGCTAAAAATGGATGCGGAGTTCCCGCGTTTTTCCCAGCGCCTGCTGGAGATGATTGCACCAGGCTATTTAGCGCCAACCCCTTCAATGGCTATTGCCCAGCTAACGCCGGATAGCCGCAAAGGGGATATTAGCAACGGTTTTCTGGTGCCGCGTGGCACCATGATGGAGAGCCAGAGCCTGAAGAAATCGGGCGTCACTTGTAGCTACACCACAGCGCATGACGTGATGCTGCATCCGTTACGCATCAGCGATGTGGCGCTCGGCGGTGTACCCGGTGACATCCCGCTCGGTGAGCTGAAGTTGAGCGGCCTGGGGGCGGCCAGCGCATTGCGCATCCGGATCGAGTGCGAAGGCGTTGCGTCGCTCAGCCAACTGACAGTCGATGAACTGATGCTCTACCTCAGCGGCCCGGATATTCAGGCGCTCAGGTTGCTGGAGCTGTTGATGCAGCACCGTGTTGGCATTGTGCTGCAATCGGTCGAACCACAGCCGCAGCGCCAGGTACTGGCCGATAACGCGCTGCAACAACAGGGTTTTGCACCGGAGCAGGCATTGTTACCGGACGATTTACGCAACTTCGATGGCTACCGTCTGTTGCAGGAATATTTTGCTTTCCCGGCACGCTTTCAGTTTATCAGCCTGCATCAACTGGCGGCGTTACTAAGCCGTTGCGAACAGGCCACCGCATTCGACATCATCATTCTGCTGGATAAGGCCGACGCCGAACTGGAGAGCGTGGTGGATCGCAGCCATCTGGCGCTGCATTGCACCCCGGTGATCAACCTGTTCCCGAAAATGGCCGAGCGACTGAAAGTCAGCGACAGCCAGCATGAATATCATCTGGTGGTGGATAACATCCGCCCGCTGGATTACGAAGTGCATTCGGTGCAACGTTTGTTTGCCAGCGTGCAAGGGCAGCGCGAGGAGCAGGTATTCCGACCCTTCTGGAGCACCTTCAGCGCGGATAACGGTGACTACGGCGCCTATTTTTCCCTGCGTCGTGAACAGCGCACGCTATCCGAACATGCGCAACGCTATGGCACCCGCACCGGCTATATTGGCTCTGAAGTGTTTCTCTCGCTGGTGGATGAACACCACACACCGTGGCGCGACGATATGCGCCATCTTTCTGCTGAGGTCATGTGCACCAGCCGCGATTTACCGCTGATGCTGCTGCAACAGGAACACGGCCAGTTTGTGATGCCGGATTCAATCCCGGTGAGTCAGCTGACACTGTGCAAAGGGCCAACGCCACCGCGTCCGACGCTGGCAGAAGGTTTATCCTCCTGGCGGCTGATCAGCCATCTGCAAATGAACTATCTAAGCCTGATGGACAGCGCTGACGGGGAAGGGGCTGCCGCCTTGCGCCAACTGCTGAGTTTGTATGCCAATCTGGCGGAAGCGCCAGTGGCGCGTCAGATCGAGGGCATTCGCCATTGCCAACTGAGTGCGGTACATCGGCGGGTGCCGGAACCGGGGCCGGTGGTGTTTGCACGGGGGGTCAGTATTGCGCTGGAAGTGGATGAGCAGGTGTTCTCCGGAGCCAGTCCGTGGCTGTTTGGCAGCGTGCTGGAACGGGTCTTCTCGCGTCTTGTGGCGCTCAACAGTTTCACCGAACTGACGCTAACCAGCCAGCAACGTGGCGAAGTAGGTTACTGGCCGCCGCGTATGGGCCAGAAGGCGCTGCTATGAGTGAGGTGGCACAGATTATCCATTTATCGCGCGCCAGCCGTCTGCCGGACGATTTCTGGCCAGCGGTGATGGCGACTCCCTGGCGCTATGACCTGTTCCAACTGTTGCGACGGTTAAATGCGCAAGGTGGTCAGCGTTATGCGCTGGGGCGCGCGCCGCTGCCAAAGTTCGAAAGTCTGCGTATCGGCCAGATGCCCTCCCTGACCTTCGCCCCGGCGACGCTTGCCTCGGTGCGTGAGCGCGAAGAGGACGGTCGTCATGATGTCTCCATCTACAGCTTTGGCCTGTTTGGCCCTAACGGCCCGCTACCCACGCACTTGACTGAGTATGTGCGCGAACGTATCGACCATCATCAGGATTACAGTCTGGCGGCTTTTGCTGACCTGTTTCATCACCGGGCCACCTTACTGTTTTACCGCGCCTGGGCGGATGCGCAGCCGACCGCTTCTCTCGATCGCGGCGATGACAAACGTTTTCAGGACTATCTCGCCTGTCTGGCCGGGATTGGTTTACCGGCGCAGCAACAGGCCAGCTCGCTAAGCCTTCACGCACGACTGATGTTGGTGGGACATCTCAGTCGCCACGGACATGATGCAGAAGGTCTGGTGCGCATTCTGCGCCTCTATTTTGGTATCCCGGTGCGGCTGGAGCAAAACCAACCGCAGTGGCTGACGCTGGATAGCCGCGATCAGGCGCGTCTGGCCGCCGGGCGGCACATGCCACGCCTGGGTGAATCGGCTTTTCTCGGGGTGGCGGTGCGCGATGTGCAGCACCGTTTTCGCCTGCGTTTGGGGCCACTCACCGCCGCGCAATATGCCCATTTCTTACCCGATGCGCCAGGGGCATGTGAAGTGCGCGACTGGGTGCAACACTACATCGGGATTGAAATGCAGTGGGATCTTAGCCTGATCCTCGCCGCGAACGAGGTCCAGGGCGCGACCCTGGGCGGCAGCGCCCGACTGGGTTACACCAGCTGGCTGGGACAACCAGCAAAGCCTGTCGATCGAGAAGATTTTGTTTTTGAAGTTGAGGCAGCCTCGCGCTAGCCCATCGCCTTTTCCTGTTACATAGCCTGCTTCTTCTATTACAGAGATTCGATATGTCAGAAATCAGCCGCGCCGTATTATTCGGCAAACTGGACACGCTGTTATTTACCTCGCTGGAAAGCGCCACCGCCTTTTGTAAACTGCGCGGAAATCCCTATGTTGAGTTGGTGCACTGGCTGCACCAACTGATGCAACAACAGGACGGTGACTTACAGCAGATAATCAGTCATTTTTCACTGGATGAAAACGCGCTGACGCGGGATATCGTGGCGGCGCTTGACCGTCTGCCACGCGGTGCGAGTGCCGTCTCCGATCTTGCCGAACACATCGACAGTGCCGTGGAGCGCGCCTGGGTCTATGCCTCGCTCAAATACGGAGCCAGCCGCATTCGTGGCGGTCATCTGATGATGGGTCTGCTTAAAACCTACAGCCTCGCCAGTGTGCTGAAAGGAATTTCAGCGCAGTTTGCACGCATTAACGTCGATGCGCTGTTGGATCAATTCGATGCTTTACTGAGCCAGAGTAAAGAGGCGCAACAGGCGCTGTCCCAACCGGAGGTCGCTGCAACCCCGGCAGCCACCGGCAGCAGCACCCTGGCGCAGTACGCCCAGGATCTTACTGCGCGAGCGCGTGAGGGCCGTATCGATCCGGTCTCCGGGCGCGATGAAGAGATTCGTCAGATAGTGGATATATTGATGCGCCGTCGCCAGAACAACCCGCTACTGACCGGCGAAGCCGGTGTCGGCAAGACGGCGGTGGTGGAAGGGTTGGCACTGCGCATTGCTGCGGGTGATGTGCCTGCGCCATTACGCGATGTACAACTCTGGCTGCTGGATATCGGCATGCTGCAGGCCGGTGCGGGGATGAAGGGCGAGTTTGAAGCGCGTCTGCAAGCGTTGATCAACGAAGTGCAGTCGAGCGCTACTCCGATTGTAATGTTTGTGGATGAAATTCACACCCTGGTCGGCGCGGGGGGACAGCAAGGCACGGGTGATGCCGCTAATCTGCTAAAACCGGCACTGGCACGCGGACAACTGCGCACCATCGGCGCCACCACCTGGGCCGAATATAAAAAATATATCGAGAAGGACCCGGCACTGACGCGTCGTTTCCAGACCGTGCAAGTGCAGGAGCCGGATGAAGCCAAAGCCATCCAGATGCTACGCAGTACGGTTAGTGCGCTGGAAAAACATCACCAAGTACTGCTGCTGGATGAAGCGGTCTGTGCAGCGGTCAAGCTGTCGCATCGTTACATCCCGGCGCGGCAGTTACCGGATAAAGCGGTGGCGCTGCTGGATACTGCCTGCGCACGGGTCGCCGTCAGTCAGGGGTCACAGCCTCCGGCGCTGGAAGATTGTTTGCATCGTCTGGCGGCACTCGACATTGAAGCGGAAATCGCTGGGCGCGAGGCGAAAGTGGGGCTCGGTGCCCCTGAGCGCCAGCAGGAAATTGCCCGGCAGCAGGCATCACTCAGCGCTACGCGAGAGGCATTGACCGCGCGCTGGCAGCAGGAACGAACGCTGGTGGATCAACTTATCGCGTTGCGTGCACGTTGTGTCACTGAAGATGAAACTGCGCTGCGCAGTGAGCTGGATGCCACCCGGCAGCAGTTGCATGAATTGCAGGGTGAAGCACCGCTGCTGTTTGCCGCCGTGGATGCCAGCGTGGTGGCGGCCGTAGTGGCAGACTGGACCGGCATCCCCTTAGGACGCATGGTAAAAAACGAGATCGATGCGGTGCTGAACCTGGCGGAAACCCTGAACCAAAGAGTCATCGGCCAGCGCCATGGGCTGGATCTGATTGCGAAACGTGTGCGCACCTCACGCGCCCGTCTGGATAACCCCAACAAACCGGTCGGGGTGTTTATGTTGTGTGGCCCGTCTGGCGTAGGGAAAACCGAAACCGCGTTGGCGCTGGCCGAATCGCTGTATGGCGGCGAGCAGAACATCATCACCATCAATATGAGCGAATTCCAGGAAGCACACACCGTCTCCACTTTGAAAGGCGCGCCTCCGGGCTATGTCGGTTACGGCGAAGGAGGGGTGCTGACCGAGGCGGTTCGCCGGCGGCCTTATAGTGTGGTGCTGCTGGATGAAATCGAGAAAGCACATCCGGATGTGCATGAGTTGTTCTTCCAGGTGTTCGACAAAGGCTGGATGGAAGATGGCGAAGGACGCCATATCGATTTCCGTAACACCATCATCATCCTGACCTCCAATGTGGGTACACAGCTCATCAGCGCCTTGTGTGCCGATCCGGAATTGTTACCGGAACCTGACGCGCTCAGCAATGCACTGCGTAAGCCGCTGCTGGAGGTGTTCCCGCCCGCGCTGCTTGGACGCCTGCTGGTGGTGCCGTACTACCCACTGAGCGACGCGATGCTGGCACAGATCGTCCGGTTGCAACTGGCGCGTATTGTGCGCCGTCTGGAGGAGAATCACGGAATCTCAACGGAAATTGACGATAGCGTCGTCAGTCAGATCGTGCAGCGTTGCACCGAAGTTGAGTCCGGCGGACGTATGGTCGATGCCATTCTCACCAATACCCTGTTGCCGCAAATGAGCCAGATACTGCTCAGCGCCCACGCCCGCGATGAACGTTATCGTCGGGTGCTGGTGCGTTGTGAACAGGGCGAGTTTGTTTGCCAGTTTGATGTCTAAAGCCGTTTGTTATCAGAGAGTTTTCGTCTATGTCGGAACACGATAATCACCTCAATGTACCCAACGCCTTGCCGCTGGGTTACCGGTTTAATGAGTTTGAGATAAAAGAAGTCATCGGTGGTGGCGGCTTTGGCATCGTCTATCGTGCCTGGGATCATCAGCTGGAGCGCGATATCGCTATCAAAGAGTTTATGCCCGCCTCGTTGGCGGTGCGTAGTGATGGGTTGAATCTGGTGTTGCGCAGCGAGCGGTTTAGCAAAACCTTCCATGCCGGTCTGAACAGTTTTATCCAGGAAGCGCGTCTGCTGGCGCGTTTCAATCATCCCAACTTGTTACATGTGCTGCGCTTCTGGGTGCAGAATGACACTGCTTATATGGGGACGACGTTCTACAGTGGCACCACTTTGTCTAATCTACGCGCGCGCAATCCACAGCAGATCGACGAAGGCTGGATCCGTCGTCTTCTCCCCCCATTGCTCGGGGCGATAAAAACCATTCACGATGCCGGTTATCTGCATCGCGATATCTCGCTCGACAACATCCAGATCCTGAGCAATGGCGAACCCGTCCTGCTCGATTTTGGATCCGCACGTAAAACCATCGGTAACCTGTCTGATGAAAGCGAGACCATGTTGCGTCCTGGTTTTGCGCCGATTGAGCAGTACAGCGACAACGATGAAAGCGAGCAGGGGGCCTGGACTGACATCTATGCGCTAGGGGCGGTACTGCACATGTTAATCACCGGTGCGCCGCCGCCGGTTAGCGTGGTGCGCAGCATCGAAGACAACTACCAGCCACTGGTACAAAGTCGCCCTGCTGGCTATTCCACGGCGTTGCTGAGTGCGATTGACAAGGCACTGGCGCTGAAAGCCGAGGATCGTCCACAAAATATCGATGCATTTGCGGAACTGATGGCGCTGCCCGAGCGCGAATCTGAACCCTTGCTCGCGGCGAAAATCAGTGGGCCGGGCACCATGCTGGTGCCGCTCGAAGAGGTGGAAGCCGAGGCTCCGCCATCACCGGCGAAACGTTTTCTGCAACACCGCTTTGCACTGCCAGGCCTGGCGGCGGCGGGTGTGCTGGTCGGGCTGGGCGTGGGTATATTAATGGCCGGAGGCGGTGATGACGTGCCCGCACAGGCGCAAAACACCAGCGTGGCTCAACCCGCTACACCGCCCCCGGTGGTGGCAGAGAAACCGGTGGCCGAGGCCGAAGTCCAGACCGCTCAGGCTAAAGTGGAACCTGCACCGCCTCCGGCACCGGTGGCACAGGTCTACATCCGTCTGCAACCCGGTGAACACGTGCAGGTCAACGGCAAACAGCAGGCAGTGGTGCCTGCGGCGAATGGTTTTGCCGCGCTGCAACTGGCACCGGGCAACTACACCTTCTCGATCAGCAGCCATAACGGCGCTCGTGAACAGACACTCACCATCAGTGCGGAAGGTGTCTGGCTGCTCGATCCTCACAGTTAATTATTTTCTGGGATTTACTTATGTTCTCACGCATCACCGTCCAGCTGCCCACGGAGGGCCTGCTGTTTTGGAAACTCAGCGGGCGTGAAGCCCTGTCGGAATCATTCACCCTCCAGGCGGAGTTGTTGGCGACCGATGCCCGCATCGACCGCCATGCTCTGCTGGGCAAGTCGGTGACTTTTACCCTGCCGACACAGAACCTGCTCACGCCACGTTACTTCAACGGCAAAATCACCCGCGTAGCCGTGCGCAGTGAGGAGCTGAATGGCTCGCGCTATGCGGTGCATGCCCTGACCGTTGAGCCCGACGTGTGGCCAATGAAACGTGATCGTAACCTGCGTATTTTCCAGAGCCAGACCGTGCCGCAAATCGTGCAGACGTTGCTGAAAGAGTACAACGTCAACGTCGAATCAAAACTCGCCAGTAGTTACCGGGTGTGGGAATACTGCGTACAGTATCAGGAGAGTAGCTTCGATTTTATCAGCCGTTTGATGGAACTGGAGGGGATCTACTACTGGTTCCGCCACGAATCCGATAAGCATACGCTGGTACTGTGCGATGCGACCGACCAGCACCAGGCGTTCAGCGGCTATGCCACCATTCCTTACCACGTAGCCCCTTCCGGTGGCAGCATCACGGAAGAGGGGATCAGCCAGTGGTCACTGGCCGAGAGCGTCACGCCGGGGATGTACAGCACGGATGACTATGACTTCCGTAAACCGAATGCCTGGATGCTGCAGGCGCGGCAGAACCCGGTGGCGCCCACGCCAGGTACGGTGGATGTCTACGACTGGCCGGGGCATTTTGTTGACCACAGCCACGGCGAGTTTTACACCCGCATCCGCCAGGAAGTGTGGGAAGTGGAGCATCACAGCGTCAGTGGTACAGGCACGGCGACCGGCATTGCGCCGGGTTACACCTTTGGGCTGCTCGATGCGCCGCATTTCAGCGATAACGGCACTTATCTCACCACCAGTGCTGAATATAACTTCGAGGAAAACAGTTATGCCAGCGGTGATATTACCTCCTCGCACAATATCACCTTTACCGTGCTGCCGAACTCGATCACATTCCGTGCGCCACCGCGCGCGCCATGGCCAAAAACCCACGGTCCACAGACGGCGAAAGTAGTGGGGCCCAAGGGGGAATCGATCTGGACCGACCGTTATGGCCGGGTGAAGGTGAAGTTTCACTGGGACCGGCTGGCAAAGGGCGATGATACCAGCTCGTGCTGGGTGCGTGTTTCCAGCGCCTGGGCGGGTCAGGGATTTGGCGGCGTGCAGATCCCGCGTGTCGGCGACGAAGTGGTGGTGGATTTTATCAATGGTGACCCGGATCGTCCGCTAATCATTGGCCGCGTCTATAACGAGGCGAGTATGCCGCCCTGGGCGCTGCCTGCCGGTGCAACCCAGATGGGCTTCCTCAGCCGTACCAAAGATGGCACCGCAGAAACCGCCAATGCCCTGCGCTTCGAGGATAAGTCTGGGCAGGAGCAGTTGTGGATTCAGGCGCAGAAGAACATGGATACCAATGTTAAAAACGACGAAACCCACAGCGTGGGTGGTTCGCGTACCGTCAGTGTCACCCAGGACTACAACGGCACGGTGTCGGGCAGCCACACGGAGGCAACGCAACTGGCCCATTCCCAACTGGTGGGCGGTGGTTTTATCCAACGAGTGCAGGGGGCAATTGTGCAGGCTTCCGACAGCGGCATTCGTCTGGTGGCGGGCCAATCGGTGCTGGAATTAGGCGCAAACGGCCAGGTCACGTTGCAGTGCGTGAATTTTAATATCGATGCCTCCGGCACCGGGCAGATCAACACCGGCGGTACGCTGGATCTGAACCTGAAACAACCCGGAGCATTACCCGCAGTGGAACCCACTCCAGCGCAAATCCAGGACGCCGTTAAAGCGGCATTTGATCAAGGAAAAGATAAAGCATGAAAACCGTCCCTTTTGCCCTCTCAGAAGGCGTACTTAACCTGCCCGCCGCAGTCCAAGACCACACCATCAATGTGCTGAAATTCGCTGATGCGACGTTGGTCATTACCCGGGCCTGGGATGTCCCGGCAGGGGATGAGGAGAAATACCTCAGCCAGCAACTGGGCAAAATTAAACGCAATATGAAAAAGGTGGTGCTGAGTGAAGTTGCAGATAGCAACATCGCCGGGATCCCTGCCCGCGAGGTGGCGCTGCGCTTCGAAAATCAACATGTGATGGTATATGAAAAACTCGCCGTGGCGCGGGTGGATGACCACTTGCTGGCGTTTACCCTTAGCCGCATGCAGCCGTTTGATGCCGATGGCGATGCCTTCTGGACCGCGATCAAAGCGGGTCTGCAACCGGGAGGCTGAGGATGACAGATTATCTCGCGGCGCGCATTGGCGATCCGCTGGTACACAGTTCGGCGCTGGCGGATTTTGTCGGCGGCCTGGTGGAAGGAGCGATTGTCGCAGGCATCATGATCGCCGCCGGCACCGGCGTTGGGGCGCTGCTGGGTGGCGTGGCCATTGCTACGCTGGTGTTCAGTGGAGGGCTGGAGAAGATCGGCAACGCGGCGGCATCGCTGGTCGACAGCCTGATCGACCCCGGACCGCCGGATGCGTTTATTGTCAGCGGGTCCGGCAACGTCCATATCAAAGGGAAGCTGGCCGCGCGCGCGGCGGGCAGCGTGTCGCGTGATTACCTCAACGCGCCCGCCGCGGTTGACAATGGCATCGACTGGGCGGCGGTTGGCATGCTAGCACTGACCGGTGTGGCGGCGGCGATGAAGACCGCGCTTAACCCTGGTGCCGCGCTGATGGCGGTAGCCGAGCGCGCCAGCCATCTCTCAGTGGATGATGTAAAGGAGTGGGGCAAGAACGTCTGGACCAGCCTGATGCAGCCTGTGGTGGAGAGCGCCAGTCCGTATGCAACCCCACTGCCGCTCGATACCGTGGCCTGTACTAAAGGTCATATGGTCACCAGCAGCAATTTTATTGCGCAGGGCTCGAAAAAGGTGCTGATCAACAATCAGCCTGCCGCACGTAACGGCCACAAAAGTACCTGTGAAGCGGAGATCAAACTGAGCGAAAACCCGCGCGTACGCATCGGTGGCGATACCATCACGGTGCGCGATATCCACAGCGGTAAAAACATCTGGGCATACATGGCCGGTAACCTGATTGGCGGGGCGCTGGTAGGTATTCTGCCGGAGCTCTACCGCTTCGGCTTCAGCCGCCTGATTTTACGCGGGCTGGCAAAAGATATCGTTTGCCCCATCGGCGGGAATATCGTGATGGAAGGCGCTGTCCAGACGCTACACCCGGTGAATATTGCCACCGGGGCGAAAATTCTGGCACGGGAAGAGGATCTCGATTTTGTGTTGCCGGACCGCATGCCGCTTTACTGGCAGCGCATCTACCACAGCCGCAATCTGGCGACCGGGATGCTCGGTACTGGCTGGATGCTGCCGTTCGAGGTGCGCCTCTGGCGCCTGCCGGACAATCAACTGATCTACCAGGACATGACTGGCCGTGAGCTGGGCATGGGGGAAGTGCATGCGGGCGATGTGATTGATTTCCAGGGCGAGGGGCTGAAGCTGTTTTGCAGCCCGAACGGCGCGATGGTGATGCAAACCAGTGAAGGTGAGCATCAGCTGTTTGAGCCGGATCCCACGCGACCGGGGGAATGGCGCATCCACCGTATTTATGACCGCCATGAAAACGTACAGCATTTCAGCTGGAACGATGAGGGCAGGCTGCTCCGTATCTCCAGCGATAACGATGCGCTGGATGTGGAACTGGAATATGACACCCATTACGGGCGTCTGAGCGCGGTTTACCAGATAGCGGCAGGATCCCGGCATCTGCTGGTTACCTATGATTATAACGACCAGGGGCAACTCACGACGGTGACGGACGCCGACGCTGTCGTCACGCGTCGTTATGGCTGGGATCAGGCGAGCGATATGCTGGCGTGGCACAGCTATTCCACCGGACTGAAGGTCCAGTATCAGTGGCGGCCCGCACTCAACTCACGGCACTGGCGTGTCGATGCTTATCAGGTCTGTGACGAACAGGGTGACGTGCTGGAGAGCTGGCGCATTGAAACGGATGAGCAGCAGCGGGTGGCGCGTGTCAGTAATGATGAAGGCGTCAGCAGCGAGCACCACTGGGATGCACTGAGCCGCATCACCGCCTGGACCGATGCACACGGCGGACACTGGTCATATACCTGGAGCGGCGACAGCGAACAGTTGCTGGCGATGACGCAGCCGGGTGGCGCACGCTGGGAATACGCCTGGGATGAACGCGGTAATCTGACGATGGAGCGTGACCCGCTGGATCGCACCCGCATCACCACCTGGCATCCGCTGTACGCGTTGCCCCTCAAAGAGGTGCTGCCAGATGGCGCACAGTGGCAGTATGACTATAACCTGGCGGGTGATGTCGTCGCACTGACCGATCCCACGGGCGGCGTGACCCGTTTCGAATGGAATGAGCAGGGGGATCTGACGCGGCGTATCGATGCACTGGAAAACAGCCATCAATTCTGGTGGGACATGCGCGGACAGCTGATCCGTGAAGAGGACTGCTCCGGCTACCAAAGTCAGCGCCAGTACGACGCCTGCGGAAAACTGCTCAGCACCACTGATGCACTGGGTAACACCGACCGCTACCAGTGGAGTGCAGCGGGACGACTGCAGACCTGGGTGCGCGCCGACGGGCGGGAAACGCTGTTTAAGTACAACAAAGCCGGGTTGGTGTGCGGTCAGAACATCGACGGCATGCTGGAGCGCAGGGTGACGCTTAATGCACGCGGTCAGGTCACCGAGGCGATTGACCCTGCCGGACAAGTGACGCGCTATGACTTCAGCCGCGCCGGACGGCTGGTGTCGCTCACCAATGGCAACCGTCAGCAGTGGCATTTTGCGTACACGCCAGCCGGGCTGCTGACGCAGCAGCAGGACTACGCCGGACGTAAAACCGAATACCACTACAACGGCGTGCAGCAGGTGGAGAGCGTGATCAGCCACCCGGTGCCCAACAGCCCGCTGGCGCCGCGGGTGGTGAACTACGAGTACGATGTGCTGGGCAGGATAGCGTCACGCGAAACGGCACAGCACCGCAGCGAATATCACTACCACGCGCTGAGCACCGAGATCCACCGCTTCCCCTACGCTGCATGGCGGCAGGCGATGATCAGCGAGTGTGAACCGGCGGATGCGGAAGTGATCGTGTTTCAGCGTGACGCGCTGGGCAACCTGGTCAGCGAGCAGAACCACTCAGGCACTTATCACCATCAGTATGATGCGCTGGGCAACCTGAGCGCGTCGGTCTACCCTGACGGGCACGAAATGCAGTTCCTGCGCTACGGCACCGGCCATCTGCTGGAGATGCAGCTGACGCTGGGCGGGCGCACGCATGCGCTGGCGGGCTACCGCCGTGATCGTCTGCACCGCGAAACGCACCGTAGCCAGGGTGAGCTGGAGCTGGAGACGGAGTACGACATTGCCGGGCGCATCACCCGGCGCCGCAGCGTTGATAATCTGCGGCAGCGTCTGGTATCTGAACGTCGCTACCAGTGGGACCGTGCCGATCAGATCATCCGGCAGATCGTGACGGATGGCGCACCTGCCAGCCCGGCGGAAAAATACAGCCAGTCGCTGTGGGGCTACGATGCGGCGGGCAGAATGACGCGCAGCATTCAGCCGGGTGGCGAGGAACGTTTCTGGTATGACGCGGCGGATAACCGCACCGGTGAGGATCTGCATCCGGTGTGGGATAACCTGCTGAAGCGTCTGGCGGGTATCCGCTGGGAGTACGACGGTTTTGGTCGTATGACGGAGCGCCATGACAGCCAGCGTGGCATTGTGCAGCGCTTTAATTACGACGAAGAGCACCGTATATGTGAAGTGCTGATTGAAGGGGATGCCGAATACAGCCGCGCGCAGTATCAGTACGATGCGCTGGGGCGGCGCACCGGCAAACAGGTGTGGCGGCGCCATGCGGCGCAGCCGGAATGCACGCATTTTGCGTGGTCCGGGATGCAGATGGTAGGTGAGCACAGCGACAGCCGGCCTGATTCCGCCGTGCAGTATGTGTATGCGGAAAACAGCTACGAGCCGGTTGCGCGGGTTGACAGCAGTCAGCAGCACGCGGAGGTTTACTGGTATCACACGGAGATCAACGGCCTGCCGGACAGGGTGACGGACAGGCAGGGTGACAGCGTGTGGCAGGGGGCGTTTAGCGCCTGGGGCCGCACCACGCGGGAAAGCAGTGGGGTTGACTGGAAAGTGCCGCAGAACCTGCGCTTTCAGGGACAGTACCTTGACCGGGAAACGGGTCTGCACTATAACACTTTCCGGTACTATGACCCGAGCGGTGGGCGGTATACGCAGCTGGACCCGATAGGGTTGATGGGTGGGTTGAACCTGTATGGGTATGTGCCGGATCCGCTGAACTGGGTGGATCCGCTGGGGTTGAGTAGTTGTACCTTGGGTCGAAATATGGGTGCACGCAGTGGTGATGGAATGGCTAACCATCACCTCATTCCCGAAGAGTTAATGAAGGATAAAAACTTTAAGTCGATATTTGAACGATTAAGAAAGATTGGCTGGGATGGAGATGGAGCATCGAATGGTATTTTCTTACCTGGTTCTCGGGAGCTTGCCGGTCAAATTGGTCTGCCAGGACACTGGTCGAACCACAACCAGTATACGGCAGCGGTCAGAGGTCGCTTAACGCAACTGGCCAGCCAGGCTAATAGAATGAGTGATTCTCAGCTAGCTTTAGGTGTGAAAAATATTCAGAATTGGGCGACTAATGGTCTTGAGTCTGGCATGTTTAAAATTGATTCGACTACAGGGAGATTATTATGAATAAATCAAATGAAATTTTTTATGTTATGGAATATTTACCGGATGATGCTGGTTGTCCTCATTTTATGGATAAAAATTGGGATCCTGAATTACCGGATTATGATATTTTTGTCTCTCCGCCTGTAGAGTCTAACTTTGCCAAAAGCTATGCATTGAAAGCTGCTTCTGAGAAACTTGATGGTGATTATTTAATTAGCGATAATTTAGTTTCTTCTGGTTTTTTAAATTTATGTGAAAAATTCGGTGTGAGAAAAATTAGTCGTCATGCTGATATAACTTTGCTCAAGAAGAAAAAACCGGAGAAAGAATACTTCTTGTTTTTTCTCGTTGATTATATTGAAATCCTTGATAAGGAAAAATCACTTTTTAATATCTCTCATGATATTGAGTCAGGGCTACCTGACACCCCAGAGGCCCGGGGGCTGGATAAAACATACTATGATAAAATAGATCGCTTTATCATCAAAAAAGATGTTGAAAAACACCTGTTTTTTTGTCAGGAACTTTCTAAGCCTGTTTGCTCTAAAGCTCTTAAAGATGAATTCCAGACTTTAGGAATGAAAGGTATTGAATTCAAAATTATTGATGAAGATTTTAAATATGATCCCTGGGCTGGGTGGTGATGCACAGAATATATAAAAACTAAACTCAAGGATCAGCTATAGAGAGCCATATGTTATCTGAGAAAGTCAAAGAACATCTTAAAAATAAAGGGTAGTGGTTTGATGATGCTTCTGAAGATTACAAAAATGAGCTTGATAAATTAGGAATTCAAGCCTCTTTTGAAATATCGGAGACTTTTACTCATGCCGAGGAGGGGCATGCTTTTTATATTCGCCAAAAAGAAATATATCAACTTGATTGGCAGAGAGTATATAGTAAGTGGCCTAACATATTTGAGCAATCGTATGAATATTCAATATGATGATTATATGGAACCAGTGGTTTTTATTAATGATGCACTTTTTCTCTCGGGAACAAATGATCCCCTTTTAAATTATGATGTTGTTTTGGATCCAAAAAAAGCTAAGGAATTGCTTTTTGATCAAAACTTGAGTGAACCATACCTGAATTGGAGTGATTTTTTCTCCGCGTTGATCTCTGATTTAATTCTTGATAAAGATTACAAAAACTCTCAAAAAGAAATAATTGATAACGCAAAAAAATTAAAGGGGGATGTTCTCAAGGATAATATTCGTAAGAGAAAGGCATTTTTACTGAGAAAGAAAAATGGATTAATAGACAATGGAGAATATGATTTATTTGTTAATGAAGTAACTGATGAAGCTATTAATATGCTTAACTGGGTGGCAACACAAAGATATTTGAAGGGATATCTAGAGGGATCAATGCTAGAAGAGGTTTTTTTAATTTTCAAAAAAGGCTGCATGCCGTGTGGAATTAATAGGGATGGAAGAACACTTTCAGTCTTCAACCCTAATGTGCTGAAAAAATATTAAAAAGTTATTTTTATCTGTGTTAATATTTTATAGGCGACAGGTTATACTCCAGGTGAGGTTAATACAGCAGTAAAGTATAGTATAAAAACCCGTCTGGAGTATGATGTTGTTGGTGGGGGGAATATTTCAAGAATTACAGCAATAACAAATCAGCTGGAACCATGAATATATCCAGATTAGCAGTGGAACGTTTGCTGAAAATTAATTGGTTTATAAATATTGGAAAAAAAACCGTTTCACAGAGTGTAAGGCAGGTAACAAATAATTCGGATTTTGTTACTGAAATAACTAATGTTGATTGGGAAAATACTACTCTTGAAGCCGGTAATGAGATAACTGGCCACTTGGCGAAAAAACATACCAAGGATTACCAGGAATGGAATGTCATTGTTCGGGAAGCAAAAAAAATCATTGATAATGAGCTTCTTCCATTGTTGAGAGATAAAGGTGTAAGTGAGGATGTTATAATAGATAGTCTTAAATGGGATTTTTTTAATTTTTTGATGTAAGATACCTATAAAAAACCTTTAAAAGGTGACATTTTTTTGATTTCATTATTAAAGTATATGAATTAGGGTATATACCCTGTGGCTGGGATGGTAAATGGCCAGCAGGAAAATTAGTAATTTACTAACGTTATCATAAATGAGATGTATAATAATCAAAACGCCGAAAACGATCTCTGTGATCCTTCCGGATTTTCGTTTCAGCAGCCCATCGCGCCAGCGCGACCCGCATCTTCTGAAGAACCTGTCAGGCTCTAACAAGAGATGCTTGATTATAAATTTCCTGGTAACCAGCTAAGAAATTACTTTTCTATGCATATAACTACTTTGATGGAATCAAATTAAGTAACTAAAAAATCCATTGTTTGAGATTTGAAATTTCATTACGCACAAGTTAAGGTGTCTCAATGGATAAAAATAAAGTTTTAGAAGAGTTAAGATTTATAGAGATTAATTTAAATATAGCATTTCCAAGTGCTTATAAGCGGTTTTTATCTGAAGAAGTACAAGATGCAGATGTTTATGAGATAAAAGATAAACAAGATAATTCTGTTTTTATTTTTAATTTTATGAGTGTCGCTGAGAGAAATGAAATCTATACTGTCCAAGATGTAGAACCTGACTATTTTTTGATTGGTCAAGACGGTGGTCTAGGGTATTTTATCAACTTAAAGAATAAGAGTGATAAAATTTATAGCTTAGATCTTGGAGCACTTGGCAGTCTGGATATGGATGAAGAAGCAAAAGATCTATACGAATTACGAGCATAGTCATGGTTAGACAATGTTTACAAAAATCCAGAAGAGATCTGAATGATCTTTCCGTCTTTTATCGTCAGCCGCTGACCTGCGCTAGCAAGGTCTCGATCTGTTGTCGGGTCTGTCTGGCGTCCCGCTTCTGCTGCACATAGCGGGCCACTTCCTCATTCACACAGGCCAGGCTGAAATCTTCGGGTAGCCGTCCATCACCCGCACGCGAATGCGCATACCCATACTCACCTCAAACCCCGTCTGAGTCAGCCACTTCCCGGTGATGCTCAGCTGCGGTCAACGCCCTGTGGGCGATAGCCGCCGCTACGACGTCTGCGGAAAACTGCTCAGCACCACCCATGCGCAGGGTAACACGTGGAGCGCCGCGGGACGCCTGCAAACCTATGTGCGCGCCGACGGGCGGGAAACGCTGTTTAAATACAACAAAGCCGGGTTGCTGTGTGGCCAGAACATCGACGGCATGCTGGAGCGCCGGGTCACGCTCAATGCGCGCGGGCAGGTCATCGAGGCTATCGATCCCGCCGGACAGGTGACGCGCTATGACTTCAGCCGGGCCGGGCGGCTGGTGACGCTCACCAACGGCAACCGGCAGCAGTGGCATTTTGACTACACTCCGGCCGGGCTGCTGACGCAGCAGCAGGATTACGCCGGACGTAAAACCGAATACCAGTATAACGGTGTGCAACAGGTGGAGAGCGTGATCAGCCACCCGGTGCCCAACAGCCCGCTGGCACCGCGGGTGGTGAATTACGAATACGATGTGCTGGGCAGGATAGCGGCACGCGAAACGGCACAGCATCGCAGCGAATATCACTACCACGCGCTGAACACCGAGATCCATCGTTTCCCCTACGCCGCATGGAGGCAGGCGATGATCTGCGAGTGTGAACCGGCGGATGCGGAAGTGATCGTGTTTCAGCGTGACGCGCTGGGCAACCTGGTCAGCGAGCAGAACCACTCTGGCGCTTATCACCATCAGTATGATGCGCTGGGCAACCTGAGCGCGTCGGTCTACCCTGACGGGCGCGAAATGCAGTTCCTGCGCTATGGCACCGGCCATCTGCTGGAGATGCAGCTGACGCTGGGCGGGCGCACGTATGCGCTGGCGGGCTACCGCCGTGATCGTCTGCATCGCGAAACGCACCGTACCCAGGGTGAGCTGGAGCTGGAGACGGAGTACGACATTGCCGGGCGCATCACCCGGCGACGCAGCGTTGATAATCTGCGGCAGCGTCTGGTGTCTGAACGTCGCTACCAGTGGGACCGTGCCGATCAGATCATCCGGCAGATCGTGACGGATGGCGCACCTGCCAGCCCGGCGGAAAAATACAGCCAGTCGCTGTGGGGCTACGATGCGGCGGGCAGAATGACGCGCAGCATTCAGCCGGGTGGCGAAGAGCGTTTCTGGTATGACGCGGCGGATAACCGCACCGGTGAGGATCTGCATCCGGTGTGGGATAACCTGCTGAAACGTCTGGCGGGTATCCGCTGGGAGTACGACGGTTTTGGTCGTATGACGGAGCGCCATGACACCCAGCGTGGCATTGTGCAGCGCTTTAATTACGACGAAGAGCACCGCATATGCGAGGTGCTGATTGAAGGGGATGCCGAATACAGCCGCGCGCAGTATCAATACGATGCGCTGGGGCGTCGCACCGGCAAACAGGTGTGGCGGCGCCATGCGGCGCGGCCGGAATGCACGCACTACGCGTGGTCCGGGATGCAGATGGTGGGTGAGCACAGCGACAGCAAACCCGAGGCCGCAGTGCAGTATGTCTATGCAGAAAACAGCTACGAACCGATAGCGCGCGTCGACAGTTATCAGCAGCACGCTGAGGTTTACTGGTATCACACCGAGATCAACGGCCTGCCGGATCGGGTGACGGATAGCCGTGGCGACACCGTCTGGCAGGGGACATTTGCCGCCTGGGGACGCACGACGCGGGAAAGCACCGGTATCGACTGGGATGTGCCACAGAACCTGCGCTTTCAGGGACAGTACCTTGACCGGGAAACGGGTCTACACTATAACACTTTCCGATACTATGACCCGTGCGGTGGGCGTTATACGCAACTGGACCCGATAGGGTTGATGGGTGGGTTGAATTTGTATTTGTACGTAACTGATCCTATCACAATTATTGATCCTTTAGGATTAATGCCATTACAAAACCCTGTTAATCAAGGGCATCATATGGTTCCTCATGAAGTAGCGACTCATTTAGAAATTACGCCATTTAACTCGCAGACCAATGTTCCTGCGATGTATTGGGATAGTTCACAGTGGTCGAATATTGAGCATAGTGCGATGCATGGATATAATGGTATCGGTACAAGCACTAAACCATTAGTTAAACCTTCAGCGGTGATAAAGTCTGGGATGACTAAAGAAGAATGGCTAACTTCTCTGGAGACTCATTATAATAATCCAGAGTTAAAAAATATTCGTGGAGATGTACACTTGATTACATCAGCAGTTAGAAAAGGACAGCTTTTAGCAAAAAATGTAACAGCTGCTGAAGCCTGGATAGTTACCCAAAATTGGGCTAAAGAAGTCAAGTGTTAAGGGGGCTTTAAAATGCACAAGGTATACGCTGTAGATAGCGCTGGCTCGATAAAAAATGCAGAATTAATAAATCAATTTAACCGTGAAGACTCTATTGAACTGACTCAATTCATACCTGAAAATTTTATCGGTAAGGTTGTTTTTAGTATTGAGGAGGTTGATTTATTAAATCAAAGCATTGTATCCATTAAAGATAATTATAGAATACAACTTGAACATGAAATTAATAGTGATTTTATTTTTAGAATTCAAACTAATGATGCATCTATTAATGATTTCTATAACGATTCTTTTAAAATAAATTCGCATGAAAAACGATATTTGTATGTTGTTAGTTCAATTGACATACCGTTCATTGCTAAAGGTGGTGTGCCAGAATCAAAAGAAAGATATGTACGGATGTCTGAGGTGTTAAATATTTTTATAGTTTCTGCGAAAAACAACGGAAGCGAGATATTACCATGCCCGCCTAGTCAGGTTTTTGATGGGTACGGTACGTTAGGTTTTGCTGTGGTAGATATTAGTAAGTTTGATAAGTATATATCTATGAATGCAGAATCGAATGATCTTATAGAAGAGTTTACAACGACAGAAATTGCTAATGAGCTTTTCGATAAAGGATTAATGATACTAAGTTGGGGGCACACTCCTTGGGTGTATTATGTGAATTCAGTAAACTATGATAAAGTCTCCCCCCTTATTGGCGAGCAGACAATTTATTCAGGTATTTATAAGCTTCAAAATACATCGGGTTATTACAGCGTTATCCCAGGTAATGAACTTAAGAACTGGCATGAATGTAAGAAAAAAAAATGGCCAGTAATCTCATTAGATGGTGAAGGGGATTTTGTAAGTTTGACCTTATACATCAAAAGCGCCTTTTCTCAGAGTGATAGTAATTATCCGATTCCGACATTCCATCTCCAGAGATTAGAAAGCGAAGGCGAGGCTGTGAATCCATTACTTGAATCCAATATTTTATATTTACAATGAACGAATTAATGCCAGGTGAATTGAACAAATATTTCACCTGGTTGTTCATGTTGAAGTATCATTTTTTTGAGATCCTTGGATTCATTTTCCTACGTCTGATCTTAACTAATCGCAAAATACGATATTACCCACTATCATTTATCAGTAACGCCTTCAAGGAAATTAATTATTAATGTCCATTCAACCTTGCAGATCAGATAGGTTTCAGGGATAGTTTGAATTTGAATGCATATGCGTGAAACCACTGGGCTTGAATGGATACTTACCGTTTGTTGCTTTAAGCTAACGTACTCATATTTTATGGAATTTGCTCAGAAGAAATCACGGTAATATTGGTCTTTTACCATCCTCTGTAACTGATAAATTATGTAATCTACAGTTCAAATTATTGAATGATTTCCAGGGGCATGTGTGGAGTGGATTAGGAACTAATTTATATTTATTTCAGAGATTGAGCCCTTCCAATTTGAGCCGAATAAAAGTGGTAAAGTGCCAATCGCTCATAAGTCCCAATGGAATGGAAAGAGTAAATTTTATTTACTTTATCATTGAACCCCCATCCAACATGGTGGAGGTTTCTATAATGTTGATAATATTATTATTACTACGCCAAGATATCATTTGAATGTACTAGATCGCGCTTACCATTTTTGAGGTTATATATGCTGAAAAAAGAACTTATTGAGCTAATTGAAAAAATACAACGCAGTGAAGGTACTGAAGAAGAAGTGGATAATGATATTGATGTTCTGTGCAATAGTGTTGCAGATCCCCAGGCAGCTAATTATATCTTCCAGGAAGACCTAAGCGCTGAAGAAATAGCGGATAGAATACTGGATTATAAGCCCATCCAGTTATAATAAAAAAGCCACTGATCTGAGCCAGCAACGTCTCGATCTGCTGCCGGGTCTGTCTGGCGTCCCGCTTCTGCTGCATATAGCGGGCCACTACCTCATTCACACGGGCCAGGCTGAAATCTTCGGATAGCCGCCCATTACCTGCACGCGAATGCGCATACCCATACTCACCTCAAACACCGTCTGAGTCAGTCACTTCCCGGCAATGTTCACCTGCGGCGTGCTCCGGTCTCCCCGGTGCGAGCGGTATCCCAGAACATACTGCCGTTCCCGCTTTGCAGCTTTATCTGCGGTAGTGCCGCGTTCCAGTCACGATAATTTCCTCGCTTAGTTACTATGGAGAGCAGTGATCAAGGTTGTCCACCCTTTATTGCCGCGTTAAAATCTGTTCAGATCAGCACGCGGCTTGCAATTATTTCTTCCAGGAAGGCCTAAGCGTTATAGAAATAGCGGATAGAATATTGGATGATGAGCCCATCCATTTTTAACAAAAAGACGTATGCGAACTCTACGATCCCTCGGCTTATTATATTTAGCGGTAATAAATCAGAGTGAGTTAGCCCTGTTCAACTTTCGCCGTTACCTTATGTCCGCCTCAAATTAATTCTAGATCTTTAAAATGTTAACAAACTGATTAGTTGTAATGGTCCTGAGCATGAAAGCTCCTTTTAAGAAATGTCCTAGAATGAGTTAGTGTTGGTCCAAATAGTTGAAATAAAGATTGATTAAGATTATTTATTAATACCGTTAATCATTCTATATAAGCAAAGGAGCCTAATATGGCCGTAGATATGTATCTGAAAGTAGAGGGAGTCAATGGTGAATCTAACGACTCTAACCATACAAACTGGATAGATATTCAGTCCTTTAACTGGGGAGCCAGCCAGCCAGGTAATATGTCAGTAGGTGGTGGCGGGGGCGCAGGCAAGGTTCAGTTCAGCGACTTTGCTGTGCAGGCTTTTATTGATAAAGCTACACCGGCCATTATGAAGTTTTGCGCATCTGGTAAGCATGTTAACAGCGTAGAACTGTCAGTATGTAAAGCCGGAGGCCAAAAAGTTGAATATGCCCGCATAGTACTCGAAGATGTCCTGGTCACTGGCTGTAAATTCACTGGCGTTGGAAGTACCGATAAAATCATGGTCAGTTATTATTTCCAGTCGGCAAAAGCCAATGTTCATTACTGGGAACAGACAGAACAGGGTACGAAAGGTGCAGAAACGCAAGCGGGATGGGATATTAAACAGAATAAAGAAATTTAATTACTGGGGGCTTCAAAATGGCTGGAATAGCATCCTCTATAACCAATGCTATCAATAATGGCGGTTCATTCAATAGTTCAGAGATGGAATTATTGGTTGATATTATCAATAATACTCATGACGATGATTTATATAGTTTTGCGAATGATGATGTTGAACAGGCTATGAAAACCTATACATCACTTCTTGCAAACAGCAGTGGTCGTGCTTCTGTAAGAGGTGATGATCTTGAAATGGGGTTATTAGCAAACAGAGCTAATTTAGTCCTGTCGACGCCAGACAATAAAGGTTTTTATAATAAATATAAATCTGGCAATTCCGAGTGGTGGAATCCATTAAAGGTTAGAGACGTGTATAACAAGTCATCAAGAGACTATCTCTGGGAGATTTTAGCCCCAATTGGGACCTTTTTGACTTCAGGCAGCACAATTGCCGCAATAATGAGAGAAGTAAGTGTTAGGGTGGCGCTGTACTCTGCCGGTTCAACTTCAATATTTGTATCTTTATTATTAATCTTGAGATCTAGAAATAAAGACGATCAACTTAAAAATAATAAAGATCTGATGAACTCATTTAAGTCTCTTGCCAAAGCCAAAATTGAATTAAATAAATCTTATTTAAAGATGCTTTCAAAGCTAAGGAATGATTTAGGCCCCCATGTAAAGGATGATAAAAAGGAAGATACCATAGCTAATCTAAATAGTGATTTAGGTCTGTGGAATGCGAGTTCTAATATGAGGAGCTTTGTAAACGAAGGGTTTCTTAAAGTTTCGGGTGATGCTAACCCTCAGATTAAAATAGAAGGTAATGATTGGTTTATTAAATTTGATGACAGCATGACATTTAGCAAGAAAGATGTGGAAATTCTTGAGAGGCTGTCTTAATCACTTGCCATTATCGGTATTAGTTACGGCGCAGTTGCGCTTTATATTGTGCGTAATTCGTAAATGCCTTTACAAGTCTCAAATTGTATTCTGCATGCTAAGCTATGGCCAAGAGCAACAGTTTTGGCCTTTTATCCCTCTGCATTTTAGCAGATATCCACAATTCAACACTATTATGTCCAGGACTTGCACCATACTCTAAGCCGGGATCTTCAAACAGATTTTTATCGCCAGTGCTTCCCAGTTAAAATCGTCCAAGATATTAAAGGTATAGAATGGTACGCCATAGATCACTTCTGATTTGGCGCATAACGTGTGGCTAGCGGTGCAGGGCAAAGCATCGACAAAATTGCTTACACTTGCAAAGAGAATTCGGTTTCAGCTTGCAGTAGATGCGGTGAGCAAGTTTATTACCTAATCGATCAATATTCGCATGTGATGGGTCTTTGTCTATGTCTATCTGACACCAGATTTGACCACCAATTTTCCCCGATGCGGAGGGTAAAATAAAAGTACATCGGGAAGAGTTTTCACGCTCACCTGTTGAATCAAAATAATGCAGAAATTCGCAAGGATGCATGAGAACTGGAAATTGGCTCCTCTGACTGGACTCGAACCAGTGACATACGGATTAACAGTCCGCCGTTCTACCGACTGAACTACAGAGGAATCGTTTGGAACGGGGCGCATAATAACGAGCAGGCTCTGGGTTGTCAAAGGCCTTTTCCACATTTTTTACTGACTGCTGAATAAAGCGTCAATTTTGCGTTTCTCTTCCCTCTCACGCGGCGAATCACACTCGATATCGGGCCTGTTTGTGATGTAAGTCACTAATGCTATGCAAAATTACATTCTGATTTGTCGATTCTGTCGAATACCTCGCATGTATGATCACAGATATTTCATTTCGTCGTTGTCGGGGCCAAAAGCGAAACATATATTCCAGATCAATTCCCACCCACAACTCCAGGTGCAGCATGAACAAAGTCAGAATCGGTATGATCGGCAGTGGTTACATTGGTCGTTGTCACGCCATTGCTTACGCGCAGGCCCCCACTGTTTTCGCACTGAAAGGTGAAATCGTGCGGGAAATGCTGGCAGAGGTGAACCCGGAACTGGCCGCGAAACAGGCGGCAACCTTTGGCTTTGCCCGTTCAACCGGCGACTGGCATGAGCTGGTACGCGATCCCAACATTGATGTGGTCGATATCTGCGCGCCGAACTTCCTGCATAAAGAGATGGCGCTGGAAGCGATTCGTAACGGCAAACACGTTTACTCGGAAAAACCGCTCTCCCTGTCCGTGGCCGATGCAGAAGAGATGGCGCAAGCCGCGCAGCAGGCAGGCGTCAAAACGCTGGTGGGCTTCAACTACATGAAAAACCCCACCAGCCAGCTGGCGCGTGAAATCATTGCGCGCGGTGAGATTGGTGACGTGATCCATTTCTACGGTACACATAATGAAGATTATCTGGCGCGTCCGGAAACACCGCTTGACTGGCACTGCCAGAAAGCGCTGGCCGGTTTAGGTGCGCTGGGCGATCTGGCGGCGCATATCGTCAATATGGCGCACTATCTGGTCGGCGATATCGAAGAAGTCAGCGGCGATATGATGACGGTGATTAAACAGCGTCCCGATCCGAAAGATCATTCACGTTTGTTGCCAGTTGAGAACGAAGATCAGGCCAGCGCGCTGGTGCGCTTTAAAAACGGTGCGCACGGTGTGTTTGAAACTTCACGCATCGCCTGCGGCAGCAAAATGGGCCTGACCTATGTGGTCACCGGCACCAAAGGCACCCTGCGCTACACCCAGGAGCGTATGGCCGAGCTTGAGCTGTATATCCATGATGAACCCGCTGGACGTCAGGGCTTCAAAACCATTTTGACCGGCCCGGCCCATCCTGATTACGCCAACTTCTGCGTATCAGCGGGCCACGGTATTGGTTTTAACGATCAGAAAACCGTCGAGATCCGCGATTTGATCAACGGTATCGCGGCAGGCGATCGCATGTGGCCTGATTTTGCCGAAGGCTTGCAGGTACAGAAAGTACTGGAAGCGGTCGCGGTGTCCGCCGTCGAGCGTCGCTGGATGAAGGTGTAACGGCCATTAGTTAGGCTCATGCCCTAAACCGCACATGAGCTAATCAGCAGACCAGGGGGGAGTGCTGGTCAATTAAGGCTTCATTCGCAAATGCTGCCACTGTCAAAAGTGGCGGCATTTTGTTTGGCGAAAATACTGATGTGCTGATGTGCTGATGTGCTGATGTGCTGGCCCTGGCACCTCTGTGACTGCAAGGGCCGTCCTCGCGCCGCTGACGCGGTGCCCTCGGCTTCCACGTCGTGCCGACGCACCGTTCGGGTAAGGCCGTCCTGGCCAACCCGAACTGCCAGCCGCATCCATGCGGCTGACTCCTGGCTCAACGTAAAAGCCTCAGCGCTGCGGATAGCCCTTGCAGCCGCAGAGGCGCCCTGGCCTCCACTATCGTGCCCTTTTTCACAACACGCACTTAAGCTTCAGAGCAGGCTGGGTGCCGTTCTGGGGCAGGCATTTCGCAGCGCTGAACGGAATGAGGAAGCCAGGAGAGCCAGCATGGATGCTGGCGAAAGGCGCAGCCGGAACAGGGATGTTCCGTCTGCGCCGGTCCGTCAGGCTGACGAGTGAAGTGAAGGTACCGCGTCAGCGGCGCGAGGACCGCCAGGCCCAGAACGGCACCCAGACTGCGTTACCGCCTGCA